>CAZSUA010000004.1:48319-65145 GCA_964609655.1 uncultured Polyangiaceae bacterium
GCAGTGGCGGCGCCGTGCGCCATGCCCAGATGAATCTTCTCGGCTGGACGGCAACATTCGGCAGCGATCGCCGCCTCGACGCTCACCTCGCGGAGGCTCGCACCGATGCCGATGCATCCGCGAGCGGAGTGTGGGCGCCACCCGATCGTGCCAACCTGGGGATCCTTTTTTATCGTGGTTGCGAGCTTTTGCGCGCCAATGCTGAGGGTGCCAATCACCGCGCGCTTGCCCTACTCAAGATGGCAGCTGAAGCCTATCGAGCCATGGGGCACCGTGACCTCCTGCCTGTCGCCCTCGCCATGTGGGCAGAAGCTGAATTGCGACATGATCGCGTGTCGCAGGCGCAAACGCTCGCCAATGAAGCAGCTGCTCTCGTGGATCAAGGTGCCGCGAGCCTGCTCAATGAATCGCAGGTCTATCTCGTCCTTCACAACGCGCTCCTCCGCCAAGATAAGGCCGATGGTGCACGCGAAGCGGTGCTCCGCGGCATGCAACCGCTCGTCAAACGTGTGCACGGTCTGAGCGGCACGCCCTACGCTCGCCTCTTTCTCACCGAGCTTCCCTCCAATGCGGCCCTCTTAGCCGCCGCTGAAGGCTACGGGCTCGTACCAGACGAAATCCAACGTCACCTAGAAGGTCCCTAGGGAGCGAGCTTCTAGGCCAAACAATAATTAGAGGTGAGCGCCACGCGGCGCGTCCGAACGTTGCCGACTCCGCGGTGCGGAATCCTTGAGCAGTGGAGCCAAGCGCTCACACGCTTCGATCAATCGAGGCGCATCTTCAATCAGCGCAAACCGAACGAAGTCCTCCCCGCCAGGACCGAACCCGCTCCCCGGAGACACCGCGACATGTGCCTGCTGGATCAAACGCGTTGTGGCCGCCAGCGAGCCCTCGGCTCGCCAAGCTTCCGGCAGCGGTACCCAAAGAAACATCGTGCCCTGGGGCGCCGTCACCGTGTCCCAGCCCGCGTTGCGGAGCCCATCCACGAGCACGCGCGCGCGCTCAAAATAGCGAGTTCGGATCTGCTCAACCAAGTGATCGCCGTGCGTGAGCGCCCAGGCCGAAGCCAGCTGGAGCGGGGCGAACGTGCCGTAATCCATGTAGGATTTCAGGTGACCGAGCGCCCGTATCATCCGCTCATTTCCGACCATGAAGGCCACGCGCCACCCCGGCATGTTGTAGCTCTTGGACATGGAATAGACCTCCACCGCGAACGACTTCACGTCTTCCGGATCAACTCCGCAATCAAAGATACTCGGCGCGTGTCGTGTTTGGAAATCAGAATCAGCGTAAGCAAGATCGTGGAGCAGAAGCGCCCCTTCACGCTGCACCACGCGTACAAAATCATGGAGCGCAGCACGGGTGATGGTCAGGCCCGTCGGATTTTGCGGATAGTTCGCTATCACTAGCTTAACACGTCGACCTTCGGCCTTCGCCTGGGCAAATGACGCCTCCAAAGCACGTGCCGGCTCAACGCCAGAATTGGCCGCATAATTCAGCACCTCGGCTCCGGCAATCAGCGGAGCTCCGCGATGAATCGGATAACAGGGATCCGGCGCAATCACAGTGTCTCCGTGATCAAGAATCGCGAGGCACAGGTGGCTGATCCCCTCCTTGGCACCCATCGTAACGATGACCTCGCGGTCAGCGTCAAAACGAACGTTGTAGCGCCGCGCATACCACTCGACCAATGCTTGGCGCAGCGGGGCAACACCCGGCCCTGGATGATAACGATGGTTCTTCCCGACGCGTGCAGCCACCTCAAGGCGCTCCACAATCTCAGTCGGCGTCGGCTGGTCGGGATTGCCCAGGCCCAGATCGATGATGTCCGCCCCTTGCGCCAAGGCCTCGGCCTTCACCGCATCTGCGGCCAGGAAGGCGTAGGTGGGTAGTGACTCGGCGCGCGGAAAAGACCACTCAGGGGACACGGCGCCGTGCTTATCACGAAACCCGGCGGTAGCTCCCCCGAAAACCTGCGTAGGGCAATGGAAATCTGTCTGGATTCGCGAAATTTCTCCGACAGATCGCCGGGCAAGGGCACGAATCAGCCCGAAATCTGGAGTTTTCAGCGCCGGTGGACTACCCCCTGTACACTGAGGGCAATGGCTCGTTATGAAATCCGCGGAGCCCAGTCTTCAGATGAAGACGTCTTCATGCAGCTCGCGCGGTATCTCAATACCGTCAATCTTCCCGACAGCCGCCCCCATATTCGCAAACTACTCGAGCACTCCGAGCAGAGCTTCCGGGGTGACATCGCGGACCCCACGAAACGCAAATATGTGTTCGTGCTTGAGGACACCGAGCAGAAGGTGGCGGTCGGCACATCAACCATCGTTGCCCAGTTGGGGCGTCGCGACGCACCCTACATTTTTTTTGATGTGATCGACGAAGAGAAATATTCTCGCACCCTCGACAAGCATTTTCATCACACACTGTTGCGCCTTGGATTTTCGTATGCAGGGCCCACCGAGCTTGGTGGCCTCGTGGTACGCCCGGAGTATCGACGTTCCCCGGAACGCCTCGGGCTTCTGATTTCGTACGTGCGGTTCCTGTTCATTGCCACGCACCGCACGCTCTTCCAGGACGAAATCCTGGCTGAGCTCTTGCCCCCACTTTCAGCGGACGGCGAAAGCCCGCTTTGGGAGGCTTTGGGTAGGCATTTCACGGGCATGAGCTATGCCGATGCCGATCTTTTCTCGAGTGAAAACAAGGACTTTATTCGTGACCTGTTTCCGATGGAGCCCATCTACGCGTCGGTTCTCAGTGAATCCGCGCAAGCTGCGATCGGGAAGGTGGGCGAGCAGACACGCGGCGTTGAGAGTATGTTGCGTCGGATTGGGTTCAAGTACGCCAACCGGATCGATCCCTTCGACGGCGGACCGCACTTCGTTGCCAACACTTCGGACGTTTCGCTGATCAAAGCGGCGACACGTGAGCGCGTTGGGTACATCTTGCCTGACGCCGAATGCGCTGTAGCTCGAACCCTGCCGCCCGGACGAGCCGAACACCAGGCTTCGGAAGCTCGGCACAGCCTCGTGGCCCGACAGTATGCGGACGCACCGTTTTTCAAGGCCGTGCTCGCCGACGTCGAACCTGCCCCGGATCTTATCCTTCCGAAGAGTGTCGCCCAGCACCTGGAGCTCCAGGTGGGCGACTCAGTGATGATTCTGCCCGTACGTTAAGGTTGAAGGGGCGGCTGGGCTGGGGCCGAACTGGCCGAACTGGCGGCTCGCTGCGCTTTCACGTCATCTTGGACCACACGCCCATCCACCATCCGAACGACGCGCGGCATGCTCTCGGCGAAGGCAGAATTGTGAGTGACAACAACAATCGTGGTGCCGTGCTCACGATTGATCTGGAAAAAAAGCTCATGGATGGCGTCGCTCGTTGCGCTGTCCAAATTTCCGGTGGGCTCATCGGCAAGCAGCAATTTGGGGTCGAGCGCCAACGCACGAGCCACTGCCACGCGCTGCTGCTCGCCACCGCTCAACTCACCCGGCCGATGCGTGAGGCGATGGCTGAGCCCCACTTCCTCAAGCAAGGCACCTGCGCGCTTGGCCATATCTTTCTTGGACCGACCCTGAATCAATCCAGGCAACATCACATTCTCGAGCGCGTTGAACTCAGGCAACAGATGGTGAAACTGAAATACAAATCCAATCGAGCGATTTCTCACCGCCGCGAGGCGCGATGAACTCATGGTGGTGAGCTCCTCCCCTGCGAGCCGGATGCGCCCGCTGCTTGGCAGATCGAGCGTACCGATGCAGTGCATCAAGGTGCTCTTCCCTGCTCCCGAGGGCCCCACGATGCTCACCACTTCGCCCTCATACAGGCACAGATCAATGCCCTTCAGCACATGCAGCATCTGCCCCATGTGCTCGAAACGCTTGTGCAGATCCTCTATAATAACCAGTGCTTCAGCCACGCTTGCTCCTCACTCGTAACGGATCCCATCCACCGGTGGCAAGCGACTCGCCGCCCGCGCTGGATACAAGGTCGCGAGCGTCGTGATCAGCATCGCGCTCGCCGCCACCAATACATAATCTAAGGGTTCAACTGAAATCGGAAGGCGATCCACGTAGTACACGTCAGGATCCAAACGCACTCCGAACCAAAGCAAAAACAACGCCGAGGCCAGGCCTGTTACCACGCCGAACACGGTGCCAACCCCACCAATCATCATGCCTTCGGTCATGAAGATGCGCAAAATAGCGCCATCACTGGCGCCGAGTGCCTTCAAGATGGCGATCTCCTTGCTCTTCTCCGTGACCATCAAGAGCAGGGTGCACAAGATACAGAAGCTTGCCACGGTGATGGCGATCGACAAGATGATGAACGTCGCGATCTTTTCGAGCTTCAGCGCAGAAAAGAGATTCTTATTCATCTCCTTCCAATCGCGAACTAACAGGTCCCGCCCGCGCACGAGCTCGGCCAAACCCGCCGTCACGGGTGCGACCTCCTCGGCATTCTCGGCCTTGGCTTCCAGCGCGCTGATGTTTTGGCCCATGTCGAGGAAGCTTTGGGCGGTGTCCAGCAGCATGTAGGCGTGCGCGGCGTCGTATTCGTACATCCCGCTGTAAAAGATCGCAGCGATCCGGAAGCGGCGCGTTCTCGGCAACACACCCATCGGACCCAGATCGCCAATCGGAGAAACGAGCGTTATCTCGTCCCCAACATACACGTGGAGCGTTTTGGCCAATTCCCGACCCACGATCAAACCCGGATCCGCCGCCTCAGCCTCCACCGTTTCACGAACATCGGGGTCCAAATCAGGCTCGTCGACGAACGGATCCAGGCTCGGCCCTTTGAGATAGAGCTGCCCGCCAGGGCCAATTCCGATCGGTTCATTGGGCTCCAACTTGAGCAGCGCCGCAGGATTCTTCAGATACTCGAAGCGACCCACCTCGATGTTCTTCACGAGGTCGATCACATTCCCAATCGAATCAGGATCGATCCCACGCAGGAGAACGCCACCCGTGTTTGACGAACTGGAAGCCACGGCTTCACCGGTAACCACCGGAGTCACCGCACGCACGCCCGGCACGCGGGCTGCCTTCTCCAGGGTGCTACGCCAGTCGGAAAAGCCGCTCGACTCGCGAGCCTCGATCCGTACATGCGCATTATTGCCCAAGATTTTGCGTTTCAAATCGGCGCCAAAGCCACCCATGATCGAAACCACGGCGCATAAGGCGAACGAACTCACGCCAACGCCGATAATCGAGAGAAACGAAATCACCGTTAAGAATCCGCTCTTGCTGGCACGCATGTGCCGAGAAGCAATGAACGGAATAAACCCTCGACCCTCCATGCGATCCAAGACGAGCGGGGCTGCCAAGGCCATGAACGAAACCACAAAGCCCGTCCCAGCAAGCGCACCCCCAACTCGAATCACTTGATGCCAGATGTTAAAAAAGCTCCCGCGAGGCTCAGGCAACGTCAACGACCAGCTGCCAAGCGCTACAAAGCACACCAAGCACAGGCCCGTAATGCCCAATAAGATCCCGCGCTTTCGGCTCCGCCCCAGGCTTCGAAGGCCCATCACGATCCCAACAAGCACTAACAAACCCGCAGCGCCCGCGACGGAAATGCGTCCGCCTTCACCGATCACAGACCAAAGGTGGTGAAGCTTTTCGGACGCGAGCTCGACGAAGCCGCTTGGTGGCCTAGGAAGCTTCGGGGCCATCAAGACTCCGGACGCAACAGCGGAAACGCAATCACGTCACGAATGGATGCCTGAGAAGTGAGCGCCATCACCAGTCGGTCGATGCCCATGCCGAAACCTGCAGCGGGGGGCATCCCGTGCTCGAGCGCCATGATGTAATCTTCGTCGTAATCCATGGTTTCTTCTGCGCCTTGGCTCTTTTTCTCGACTTGTTCGCGAAAGCGTTGGGCTTGATCCTCCGGATCGTTGAGCTCGCTAAAGGCATTGCACAGCTCACGACACTCAATGAAGAGCTCAAAACGATCAACGAGGGTGGCGTCAGTGTCTTTGCGGCGAGCCAGCGGGGAAACTTCCGCTGGATAATCTAAGATGAACACGGGCAGACTCTTATCCACGTGGGTCGAACGGAAATCCTGCGCAAGAAACGGCTCGGCCAGGTACTCGTACGCGACAAACGCGCGTTCTCCGTCTGAACCACAGCCGGCCAGCGCCAAGCCCAAATTCCGCCAATCTACTGCACGCGCCCGCTCCGAGGTGGCCTTCAGCTTTTCTGCCAACGCCTTCAACAGCGACTGATCGGCACCCTTTTGCTGACGGCTCGGGGCCACACTCGCGAGCTCCACCAACACCGAGGAGGCTACCTCCGCTCGCTCTAAACCGCGCTCGACCGCTTCGCTCAACCGCACCCGAGCGAACGGCTCATCCAACGTGAACGCTCGTGCCGCTTTGAACACCGCATAATCAGAGCCCAACCCATGCTCGGCCATTCGCGTTTCGACGAACTGATCAACATGCCGGAACAGCTCTTCCGCCAGCTGGGTGAGCGTTTCACAGGTGGCATAGGCTTGATAAAATTCAAGCATCGTGAATTCGGGATTGTGGCGCGTGCTGATGCCTTCATTCCGATACGAGCGCCCGATCTCATACACGCGCTCAAATCCACCAACCAGCAGGCGCTTTAGGTACAGCTCGGGAGCAATCCGTAGGAACAATTCTAGGTCGAGCGCGTTGTGGTGCGTCTCAAAAGGCCGCGCCACGGCGCCGCCCACAATTTGGTGCAGCGTGGGCGTTTCCACTTCGAGAAAGCTGCGACGGTCTAGGAAATCCCGAACGCCTTGCACAATCAGCGAGCGCGCTTGAAAAACTGCGGCGACGCTCGGATTTGCGATCAAATCGACGTAGCGCCGACGGTATCGAATATCGACTGCCGTGAGTCCGTGCCACTTATCAGGCAAGGGCCTGAGGGCTTTGGTTAACACCCGAAGCTCCGTCACTAAGACCGTCAACTCACCGGTCTTCGTCACCATGACCGAGCCGCGCGCCTCAATGTGATCGGCTACATCCAGCGCATCCAGGGCTTCGAAATGTTCCCCCATCACATCTTTCTTGGCGAACAGCTGGAGGGTGCCGGTGCCATCCCGGAACTCCATGAAGACGGCTTTGCCAAATCCTCGGCGTGTCATCAAACGACCGAGCACATGGAAGCTGGCGTCCCCTGCGAGCTCGGCAACTTTGATCGGGTCGTAACGCAAGTCAGATGGCGGATCTAACAGCGCCGCTGCAAACTGTTCGCGGATGGCCTGAACCTGAGCGCGATCGGCCACGCTGACATCATTGGCAAACGGGTTCTTGCCCTGCTTGCGCAGACCAACGGCTTTGTCGCGCCGGATCTGAATCAACGCGTCTTCTCCGGATTCGTCTAGCTCTGTCATGGCAGTTTGAGCCATCGCGCATAGCCCGGCCCCCGCTAAAGATCTACCCAAACCACTCTCGCCGGCTTTGGCTTGGTCGGACCCAACGCGGCACGCCCACGCCTATCGCGCGCTAACTGCGCCGGCCTGAACCGACGCTCGCCAGCTTATCGGCATTCTGCATCAAGTACGCCTCGATAAAGCTATCGAGATCACCATCCATGACACCACTGATGTCGCTACTTTGATGCTCCGTTCGCAGGTCTTTCACCAGCTGATACGGCTGCATCACATAGCTCCGGATCTGATGCCCCCAGGCGATATCGCCCTTGGCATCTTGGGCCTCCTGGCGTTCGGTGGTGCGCCTCAGCTCTTCTTTCTCATACAGCTTGGCTTTGAGCATTTTTAGAGCCATTCGCCGATTCTGGTGCTGGCTGCGCTCTGCGCGACAGACGACCATGATCCCCGAGGGCAAGTGCCGCATTCGCACGGCCGTCTCCACCTTGTTGACGTTCTGCCCTCCCTTACCGCCTGCCCGCATGGTGGAGATCTCAAGATCGGTATCTTTCACCTCGATATCAATTTCATCTTCGATATCCGGGGCAACCTCGACGGCGACGAATGACGTATGCCGTCGCGCGTTCGAATCAAACGGACTGATACGCACCAAGCGATGCACACCGATCTCAGCTTTGGTGTAGCCGTAAGCATTGGGCCCACGAACAATGAACGACGCGCCGTCGATACCAGCTTCGTCGCCCGCCTGAAAATCCACCATTTCCACGGCAAATCCACGCCGCTCACACCAACGCAGGTACATGCGAAGCAGCATTTCAGCCCAATCTTTAGCCTCCGTGCCACCGCTTCCGGGGTGGATACTCACGATGGCGTTCGCGTGATCGACGGGGCCGGAAAGCATGCGTGTTAGCTCGGCCTTGCGCACACGTTGGTCTAGCTCGTTGGCTTGGCCGGCGACTTCGGCTTGCATCGCTTCGTCGTTTTCCCCTGCTGCCATTTCGAGCAACTCTACGGCGTCGTTGACGTCGCGCTCCAGGCTCTCAACCAGGGTGATCTTCTCGAGCATTGATGCCCGGCGCCGCATGGTGGCCTGAGCTTTTTCTTGATCGTCCCAAAACCCATCTTGGGCTGAAATAGAATCGAGCTCTTCAATGTCGCGCTTCAGCTGAGCGACGTCAAAGAGACCCCCTTAGCGCGGTAACGCGCTCTTGAAGGTCCGAAAGGGTGCCGCGCGTTTCTGCCAACATGGTGCAGGCCTTCTAGCCGTCGGTCAGGGGCATTGCCAAGAAAAAGCGCAGAAGCGAGGAAAAACGTCCCGCTAAACGCGCCTAACTGCTCAGATTCGCTGGCTTGCGCGCACCTTCCGACGGGCCGCGTGTTGAGCGCCTGGAAGGTTCCGTTACCCTTGCGGCTCATGGATACCATCACTGAAAACGTGCGCGCCATGTACGAGGCGTATCCCTACCCTTCGCACGGCACCGCGAACATCCGCGCCGATCACGACGTGCGGCAACTGCTCAGCCATGTCGAACGCGGACGTCAGCAGGGAGGGCCACTCAAGGTTCTCGATGCGGGTTGTGGCCGCGGCGTTGGGCTGCTCGGGGCGGCAGCACTTCAGCCAGATATTCAATTCTTAGGCGCAGACTTGAATCGCGTTGCGCTGGAAGAAGCACGCGAGGAGGCCAAACGCCTGAAGCTTAGCAACGTCCAGTTTCAAGAAGTGGACTTGATGACGCTTGAAGGGCTGGTTGTGCCCGAAGGGGGATTTGATGTGATCCACTCTTCTGGCGTGCTGCACCACCTTTCAGACCCGAGTGCAGGACTGCGACGCTTGCGCGAGATCCTCGCACCGCACGGTGTGATGGCGGTGATGCTTTACGGAAAAGTGAGCCGGCAGCCGCTCTACCGATTGATCCACGCCTCCGAGATGCTGGCACCCCATTCACTTCCGATCGCTGAACGCATCGGACCCAGCCGACTGCTGGCGCGCGAGATGGCCAAGACTTGCTTACTTGGCTCACCCTGGGCCGGGACCGCCGTCGTCAACGACGTGGAGTATGTGGACCGCGTCCTCAATGTGAACGAAACCAGCTACGATATCGAGTCGCTCTGGAAGCTACTTTCGGACACGAACCTCAAGTTCCTCCGCTTCAGCGAACCCGAGGAGTGGGCGCCGGAAGTCGCGCAAAGCGAGAAATTGCGAGAAGTGTTAGCTGCGCTGCCTGAGTATGAGCGTTACCGAATCATCGAGCAGATCGCCTATCGCCATTCGTTGCTCTTTTTGGTCAGCCATGAGTCGAACACGGCACGCGCTCCCCTCGAACTCAAACAGATCCAGAAGTCTCATTTTGCGTTGAATCCCGACACTTCGATTTCGATCACCACCCGCCATCCGCGTGGCCCACGCCGCGTTGAGCGCGTGGCGTTCAAAGTTCGGCAAGGCAACGAGATTGAGGTCACCGGCATCGCCGCAAGTATCGTGATGGTGCTGAGCGAACAATCGTTGCCATTCACGGGCGCACAGATGCTGGAAGGCCTGTCAGGGCTCGGGATGGACGCTCAAGCGTCGCTTGAAGCCATCGCCGCTCTGGTGCAAGCCGAGCTCCTTTACCGACCGCATCCCACGGAATGTTAGGCAGTCGCTACGCGCCGTCATTCAAGCTCAACTGGTGCATGACGCTGTCAGTCCAATTTCGCCCAATTCGCCGAGAACCAGCCGGCCGTGAGCGCATCCAAGCGAGCTTCCACTTCTAGCGCGGCGAGCGCGGCGAGCGCTTGGTCCTCCTCCGGAATTTCGGTGGCCGCACTTTTCATGCGTTGACGTCGCCATTCGAAAACAAGCTTGATGATCTGCTGCTCGAGCTCTTGCCGCTCTTGTTCTTTTTGGAGCCTTGTCTTCTCGATCGCTAACTCTTCATCCGCGAAGACAAGCCGGGCCAGATGAAAGGTGGCCTGGCCTTCGAAAAGCAGGGCATTTTGGCCAGATTGGGTGTAACGGAACGGGTCCGTATCAGTGGGTGTTAACCTGAGAGCTTGGTCCTGCGAGGTCTGCCCGCGAAAGCGCAGGTCGGGGAGCCAAGCGGAGGAACGCGAGCGTGAGCCCATGCCTTCTAGGCGTTCGTCACTTGCTGGATAGCCGAGTGCGTGCACGCCAGCGCGCACCGTCAACCGCGCTAAGCGGAGCAGCTTGCGTGAAGGCATCGAGGCGGGCTCGCTGGACCGTTGCGGAACGCTTTTGGTGCCTGGTGTTGCCTGTGTTGCTGCTATTGCCTGTGTTGGTGGCGCTGCCTGTGTTGGTGGCGCTGCCTGTGTTGGTGGCGCTGCCTGTTTTGCCGGTGCTCGCTCAAGCGGCACTTCGAGGAGTGCTAACGCCCGGTATTCGGTGTGTTCAGGACTTTTCTCTGCGCTACCTCGGAGTGATAGGTCGAGTCCCCCCGCATGGGTCGTGACCGATTGAGCTACAGCTTCGCGAAGCGGCAGTAGGGTGAACAACACGGCAACCCCTAGGATCTTCAACATGCCGCTCGCTTCGGCCAAACGAGCGCACAAGTTGCGTGAAAAGGGTGAGCGCTCAGGCTTGGGCGCCAACCTCAGACGTTGGCTTGGGCGCGGAGCACGTCAACGGCACGCTGCTGACCTGCCGCGAGCTCGTCCAGGCGCACAGCCGGGGGCGTAAATCGCGTGACGGGACGGCCTTCGCGCAGCGCCAGCGCGTCCAACTCAATCGCCACCACAATGGGCTTGAACAGGGCACCCGCTTGCCAGCCACACGCCACCCGCACGACAGCGTTCGGCTCAAAACCACGCGCGGCGCTTGAGCCGCTCACCCCCTCCAAAACGAGGTCCTGCGAGCTGCGAACGGGACGACCTTCGGACGGAGAAACACCCACCACCCGCGCTAGCAGACGGCCATCGGGCAAACGTGCACGCAGGCGACTGAGCGAAGCCTCCGAGAGCTCCCAATAGAGCTGGACCTGCCCTTCCCGAAACGCAAAAAAGGCTGCGTCCGTGTCGAATTCGACTCCGGGAATTTCCGCCGATTCTACCGCGTTCAGATTAACATCTTGAGTCGGAGCGGGGTCAGCGGCGGGCTCCCCTGCGGGTTCCACGCCTGGCTCGCCTGCGGGCTCCACGACTGGTTCCATGGGAGCCTTCGCCGTCTTGCGCTGGATCTCTTGGCGTAACTCGCGCGCCGCCTCATGATCGGGCTCGGCCCTCAGCACTTCATCCAGCATGGTGAGTGCGCGCGCGTAGTGGCGTTGAGTTGCGTAGATTTCTGCGAGGGTGACCGTGGCAACCGGCTTTCGCGTGACCGCTTTACCCTCTACCCACGCCTCACCGCGAATCACAGCGGCGGCGTCCGGCAAGTGCAGCCCTGCCTCGACGACGTTCGCTACCAAGTCACGTGCAACCCCGAACCACCCTCTTAGGTTCTTTCGGGATTCATCACTCGGTGCCGAGAGGGCGAGGATTTCATCCGCGAGCTCAACCCGAGTCAGCAGCTCAGGCTTACTCACCCCAAGGACTCGCGCTTTAGCGATGATTTCTTCGCGAGAAAGCTGATCGAGTTCGAGCAACGTGACCATCGAGCGCCGCCGTTCGTAGCTCCATTGCGCTGCCGAACACCAGAGGGAGCTAAAATCAGCCGAGATTTTGCCGGGCTCAGCGGGGCTGTGGCTGGGCCAGGAGTTCGCGCCCTGCCGCCAAATCCCGCCCAATCTGAGCCTTCAGCTCATCCACAGAGCCAAATTTGTGCTCATCGCGGAGCCGCTCGACCAGATGCAACCGCAGGCGTTCGCCGTACAGATCTTGGTGGAAATCAAAAATGTGAGCTTCCACGCTGAACCCCGCCCCCAACGTAGGGCGCTCGCCAATGTTGGCAACGCCGCCCCCGAGGCGCTTCGGCCCCAAAGCCGTGAGCTGATCGACCAGCACCGCGAACACGCCGTAACGAGGCAAGGCTTCAGAGACCTGCGCCAGATTAGCCGTTGGAAATCCGAGCGTGCGAGCTCGGCCCTGACCGTGCACCACTGAACCGGAGAGTGCATGCGGGCGGCCCAAAACAACCGTCACCTCCGTTAAGCTGCGAAGATCTAACGCCTGGCGTACCCGCGAGCTCGAGTAGGGCCCATTGGCGTCACCGATTAACGTCAGCGCTTCAGCCGAAAACCCAAGCGCTTCGCCCAGAGCCTTCAGATCTTTGAAGTGGCCGCTGCGCTGCTTTCCGAAGGCGAAATTCTCGCCCACCATCACGTGCCGCGCACCGAGCTTCTGAACCAACAGCTCGCGAGCAAATTCGCCCGGCGACTTTGCAGCCAACTCCAGTGTGAAGGGTTCGGCAACGATCGAAATGGCGCCTGAGACTTGGGCTATCAGCTCGGCCTTGAATTCAAGCGTCGTGAGCTGCGAGAGCTTCTTGTGCCCCAACACCTCCGCCGGATGCGGGTTGAAGGTGAGCACCACGGGAGCCAACTCGCGCGCTTCAGAAATTTCGAGTGCCCGGCGTAAAACAGCGACGTGCCCCACGTGCACACCATCGAAATTGCCAATCACAACGACAGTTCCAGACTCAGGCGCTTGGAAAGCTTGGGCGTTGGGAAATAGCGAGATCGGCACGCGGGCGGCTCATACACCAAGGCCGACGCCACGAGAATCGTGCTCCGGTGCAAAAAGCGACTAGGCACGCTCATCCCTGGGAGTTCGCACGAGTTGGCAGGAGTTCGCGTGGCACAGTCGCCGCGCGATCTAGTCCTGCGGGTTGCCGAGAGCGTTGACGCTGACCACGATACCGATGCGGAAGACTTCTGGGCAGCTGAGGCGGATCGTATAGAGGCTCTTGCCGCTGGAACGACCGATACCATCACCACTACCGAATCGTTAGCCAAAGCACGCACTCGACGTCCACGGCCCGTGGCCCCAAGGTACGCGCCATATGTTACTGCGCTCGTTCCCTTATTCGGCTGTGTAGGTTCTTTTTGGTGAGCCGCAACTCCACTCACCACACAGCACCGGCACGACGGGTGGCGCGAAAATCCCGGGGCGGCTATGTCAGCCTTGATCTTCACGCTGAGCGTAGGAGTTTGTAGACGGCGCGGTTGCGGTCGTAGAGGCTGACACCCACTCCCATCGTGACGAACCTCGGGCAAAGTCGTGCCTGCCCCGCGGCACGCTTCGACGATGCGCTCAAAACCTCGCCCCCACGCCTCGATGAGGCCGGTGCGAAAAAATACCTCGGCTATGTCCGGGTTCTGGGGCTCCGACGGATGCATTTTGAACAAGGTTTCCGCAGTCCATCGATTTGGCAACTGGCCGGGATTCCAAATCATCAAGTGGTCGGCATACACGCTGATCTGATTCATCTGGCCGATGTCGTGGTGCTCGACCTCGTTGATCTTCAGATCGAAGTAGCTTCCAACCGTTCAGGCCCATGCATTGCGCTCACCCTATACTTTCGTCATCTTGCATTCAATCTCGTTCCGCCACCGAAACTCACGCTCGCGAAGGCGGTAAGCAAGTCGGATCGGTCGGGCCGCTGAGCTAAGCGAGCTTCCTGATAAAATTGGTCAAACTGACGGGGGGATCTCGGGCCCTATCGGATTCTGGTAAACCGCGTCGACGGACAAGCTAATCCCGAGCGATCTCAGTTCAATCGATTCACCGCGCCGCGCTTCCCAGATCTCCCACTGGCCGCTTTCGCCGCGCCGCTGAACTTCAATGCGGGGCTCATCTTGCGCCAAAAATACGAGCTCACGCAGCGAGCCTAACTGGCGATAGTGCCCGGCCTTGGCTCCGCGATCATACCCTTCAGTCGATGCGGAAAGGACCTCAACGAGCACCACAGGATTCATGATGGCATGCTTATTCTCATATGCCGTTTTAAGCTCTCCGCATACGACGCTCACATCTGGATAGGTTTGAAGATCTGTCGCTTCAACGTAAACGGCGGCATCGGACGAGTAGACTCGACAGGGCTTGCCACGCAAGGCCTGGCGCAGCTCGGCACCAACGGCCAAAGCCAGAGCAGCGTGCTCGGGGCTGCCCCCCGCCATTGCCAAGACTTCGCCGCGCAAGAATTCATGCTTTTGTTCGGCGTTCTTCTCGAACTCGACGAACTCGGGGTAGCTCATCCGCTGAATGGGGTTCGACTGGGACACTCAAAAGAATCTAGCCTGGCGACCCCGGTTGGTCGAGCCATCGCTCACCGAATCCCGATGCAACAATAGACTTTCGCGAGTGAGCAGTGCTCCGGGTGAGCGAGGGCCGCGAGGAAGTCGCTTCTAACTTGGTCAAAGCGTTGGCCACAAAACCGCTGAAGGCCGCTCATTCTCGCTAAGCGAGCGCTCCAGGCTTCGAGCACGTCGGGGGTTGCCGGACCGTCGAAGCAAAATTCTGTGTCGGGGAGCGTGAGCTCATTTAGAACTGCGAACCCTGCCCATTGCATGTGTTCGCTCAGCTTTCGACCCATGTGAAAGTCGTACGCGTCCGCGTTGCACATTTTCTCGGCAAAGTCGCTCAAGATCCGCCGTGATTCTGGCTCCATGGGCTCGTGACCGAAGAGGTGATCGATTTCGGTTAGCGTTAGCCAGGCTCCAGGCTCAAGAACTTCATCCAGGAAACGAGGGTCGGCGTAAGGTCCGGAATGTAAGCAGCCGCAAAGCTGCACCAAGCGCCTTCAACTTCGGGAGTGATGCCTTCGAGCGCTCTCAGGTCCCCATTTCGAAACTCTGCCCCAGCGATTCCGCGAGCCCGCGCTGCGGCAAGGAGTTCCTCGTTGGTGTCGATGCCAATTACGCGCGCGCCCCTTCGAACGAGTTCGGCAGTTTGGTCTCCAATCGCACAGCCGAGGTCCAACACCTTCTTCCCGGCGAGCGGCGGCAACATCTCGAAAACTTGGGACCACGACCGCCAAGCAAACTGACGCTGGTATTCCTCGCTAAGCATGTGGGTTGAAAATGGCTGTGCGCCCGCTTCAAGGAGCTGTCAGCGCCACGAGTTTTCCGGCGGCGCTCGCTCCAAGATCGATAGCGTATAACGTATGATCGACGACCACGGGATTCTGTAGGGGGCCCGTCACCTGAGCGGGCAATCCTTTCCAGAGTTCATGGCCGTCGCTAAGGGCTAGAATGTGAATACCGTCCGCTGCCGTGACGAGGAGCGAATCGCTGCCCAGCGCGGCCGCGAGACTCGTGTTCGGGATGCTCGTCCATGCGACCGGATTGCCTGGGCAGGCGTTGAAGGCACCAGAGTCGTCGGTGGCCGGCTGGGTGGCGGCGGCAATGTTGGGGGCAGTCCAGGCGGGAGCGCCCCCTTGAACTTGAAAAGCTCGCACGTCGGTTGCTGTGGCGACAATCACGAGCCCTTGGGTGAGAACTGGAGCTTGCGTGGTTACGGCGCCGGCAAGCGGCTGGGTCCAAGCAACGCCGCCATCGCTCTGCTTGCGCGCGACGAGCTTTGGGCCTCCTTGGTCTTCCACCAGATAGAGTTGTGAGTCGCCGGCACTGATCGCGCCGATGGGCATTGTCGTTTGCTTCCAGCCTGGCATTCCCGTAGCTTTTGCGTAGCTGGCTATGCCCGAGGGCGCTGGCGCGCCGGCGCTGTAAATGCCACTCCTAAACACGGTATCGCCATCGATTGCCAATGAGCCGCGCTTCTCAGAAATTTTGTCGCACGCATGGTGTTGATCTTTTTTCCACGCCTCCGCGCCGGCGAGCGTGTAGGCCCCCACATAGAAACCAGGACCATCTGGACTGTTCAGATCGGAGTTGATGTAGAAACGTTGGTCGTCGGCGGCTGTCTGGCCCCAATCGTCGTAGGCGTTGATGCTGAGTCGATCTGCGCCCGTGGCAGCGTCCACGAGAAACAGCCCATCGTCGGCCACCATGAGGGAGCCCTTGGCGAACGTTGCCCAATGTTGGGTGAGCACATCGCGACCACCCGGCGCAGCCCACGTCCACGCGTTTTTCCCAGCCGACGAAATACCATCCAATTGCGGGCCATATGAACTACTAAACCGCAGGTATATATTGCCGGAATCTGTGACTGTGCTAATAACATTTCGGATTGTGCTATCCAGCCAACCCTTCGGGAGGTAGGTCCACGCGAATGTCAGGGGCCCCGTCATGCAACCATCGCTCGCCGACGTGCGGCGCGCGTCGTGTCCGTACATCGGCCAATCAGACTTGCCACAAGTGAGCACGGCTCCCGAACCACCTGAAGCCGTTCCACCGGAAGTGCTCCCGCCAGATGTAGTGCCACCCGATCCCGAGCCACCCGACGTGGTTCCGCCCGCTGCCTTGCTTCCGCCCGCCGCCTTGCTTCCGCCCGAGTGCCCCCCACCGACGCCGGTTGCGTTCCCGCCGCTTTGTATTCCGCCCGAGCCCGCGGGGTTTGGCGAACTTCCATTTGAAGAACCGCAGCCGACGCTGGTGATGCCCCATCCCGCTCCCAACCCCAAC
>CAZSUA010000005.1:0-62901 GCA_964609655.1 uncultured Polyangiaceae bacterium
TTGCCCGACCGTCGGTGGACGCACCCGCGCAACCCCAAGCTGCAGCCACAACAGCGGCTCCCCAAGCCCCACTCACGCGCCTAAACGAAACTTGAAAGGCCATCCGGAACTCCAAACACGTCAATAGCTGTAGCAAGCTGACCCACGCGCACTCGTGCCTCATCAGCGCGCGTAGCTTACCTTCATACGTGACGACGTACGACGTTAGTCGTGACAGAAAAGTACTTTAGGTTCAGCTAGCCCAGGAAAATTCTGATGCCCGTGTGCCTTAACCTGGGCTTGCGTGAGCTCTGCTCGGCGCCCTGGGTCGGGATGGCTGGAAAGAAATTCAGGCGGAACGACTGACTCAGCTGCTAGCCGCTGAAAGAAGCTCGCAAATCCGTCCGGCCGAATCTTTGCAGCCTGCAATAGCTCCAGACCCATCCGATCCGCGTCAGCTTCCTGCTCACGACTCGCCCGCAGCACTTCAGCATTCGCAAGCATATAGGCCGGAACCTGCAACGTAGTGTCCCCAAATACCACACCGAGTGCCGTCCACCCGCCCACCTGGCGTAAGATGCTCCGAGTTGAGTGCCGCAGCTCAACATGTTGAATCTCGTGTGCCAGCACGGCCACTAGCTCGTCGCCACTCTTTGCGCGCTTGACCAGCCCAAAATTGAGCGTGAGAAATCCGCCCGGTAGCGCAAAAGCGTTCACCGCATCGTCATCGACAACACTCACCTGATAGCGAAACGGCGAACCTTTGAGTTGACTCGTCAGCCGTACCAACAGGCTCTCCACGTAGGCATTGAGCTCTGCGCTTTCGCAGCGCTTTGCCGAATGCCGTTGAGCTTCCGAAAGGGCCTTTCCTATCGCGACATCGAGCTCCGGCGAGAGCATCGGCGTCAACCAGGATGCCACGAGTCCCGCCCCCTTCAGCACCAACCATACCGCCAAGCCCAGCCCGGCAAAGACCAGGCCGAACTCCAAGAGCGTGCGCCGAGCGCTCATCGAAAATCCCTGACTTTGCCCCGGTTGGTTGTCCACTTCCACGAACCTTGCCCTTTACACGGAGAGGAGCGAGCACCAAGCTTGCCACCAGCGCTCGCATTGGGCATAGCACAACGCGAAAAATCGGAACCGAGACATGCAGCACAAAATCGAGCACGGCCCCGCGTTTGCGTGGCTGCGAGTCCAGTTGGCAGCTGGCGATAGCATTCGCGCCGAGGCCGGTGCCATGGTGATGCGCACTCCCGACGTGCAGATGGAAACGCACCTGAATGCCGGTTACCGACCAGGGATCTTTCGCGTCATTTGGGCATTTTTCGTCGCCTTGCTCCGCAAGTTGCTGGGCGGCGAAACGATGTTCCTTAATGATTTTTCTACGACCGGAGCTAACGGCGAGGTGGTGTTGGCGCCTTCGCTCGCTGGAAGCATTGTCCACAAGCGTTTGCAGCCTGGGCAGCGGCTATTCGTCCAGGCGGGTGGTTACCTGGCGAGCACCGGTAGCCTCGATACTAAGGTGCGCTTCGGCGGCTTGCGCACACTGCTCGGCGGAGAAGGCTTGGTGCTACTCGAGTGTTCGGGTGAAGGCGATCTGTTCGTGAATTCCTACGGCGGCATCACGCCGATCGATGTGCGCGGCGCGCTCACGGTGGACACGGGACACATCGTAGCGTTCGACGGCACGCTGGATTTTAAGGTGGGGAGCGTCGGTGGCATGAAAAGCCTGTTTTTGTCGGGGGAAGGGCTTGTTTGCCGGTTTTTCGGGCAGGGCACCGTGTATATCCAATCTCGCAATGTGGCGAGCCTGGCAAGCTGGATTTCGCCCCTGCTCCCGGGTTGAAGAAAGCCGGATCCCTATGCAATTTGAACTCAACTATCGCCCCTCCCACTCGCTCGCTACCGCACATCTCGAGCCGGGCGAAACGTTGCGTGCAGAGGCCAGCGCCATGGTGAGCATGACACGCAATCTGGAAGTCCACACTTCCTTCCGAGGTCGCCCGGGCGCGGGTTTCATGCAGAGCTTGAAGCGCGGATTTCTCGGCGGGGAAAGCTTCTTTACCAATACCTTCACAGCTGTTAGCGGAAAGGGCCATGTTTCATTGGCACCCAAGCTGTGTGGAGATATGGTCGTTCACGAGTTAACCTCGTCGCACGAGCTGTTCATCCAAGGCTCGGGCTACGTGGCCGCTCCCGATAGCGTGGAGCTGGACACCCGCTGGCAGGGCTTCAAGGGGTTTTTGTCGGGGGAGTCGCTGTTTTTCCTGCGCGCTTTGGGGCAGGGGCCGGTGCTCATCAATGCGCTCGGTGCCCTCGAAACGATCGATCTCGATGGCGAGCTGATTCTGGATACGGGGCATCTGGTCGCCTTCACCACCGGCCTAGAATACGAGATCACCAAGGCGAGCGCGGGCTGGATCGACAGCTTCCTTTCCGGAGAGGGCTTCGTCTTGCGGATCTGGGGGCGCGGTAGGCTGTACGTGCAATCGCGCAACCCAGCAGAATATGGCAAAACTCTTGGTCACAAGCTTCCCGCGAGGCAGCAATGAAGTACGAAATCGAAGGCAGCCCAGATTATGGACTACTGCGCGTGACGCTGGAGGCGCCTGGCGAACAGGTCGTCGCCGAATCGGGTGCCATGGTCGCGATGGATTCACAGGTTGAAATCCAAACCAGCGCACGCGGAGGCTTCCTGAGCGCTGCGAAACGCAAGATCCTGGGCGGTGAGTCCATTTTTCAGAACACGTTCATAGCCAAAGCAGCAGGCCAAAATGTCTGGCTGGCACCCGCACCTGAGGGTGATCTCCGCGCCATAGAGCTCGCACGTGGCGAAACATTCTTCCTGCAGAGCGGTGCCTACGTGGCGCACTTGGGCGCGGACCTCAAGCTGGACACAAAGTGGGCTGGCGTGAAGGGATTCTTCAGCGGTGTTGGCCTGTTTTTGCTGAAGGTCGAGGGGCCCGGCACCGTATTCTTTGGTGGCTACGGCGCGCTCCATCCCGTGGCGGTTGGGCCTGAAGGCTACACGGCAGACACTGGGCACATCGTGGCCTTCAGCGCAGGGCTCGATTACAGCCTGCGCAGCTTTGGTGGCATGAAAGGCCTATTCCTATCCGGGGAGGGACTGATCGCCGACTTCGGCGGCCATGGCACCATCTACCTGCAAACCCGGGATCCGCGCTTGCTGGCAGATTTTCTGCACCCATTCCGACCCGTCAGTAGCTCCGACTAGCGCCGCAGTAGCTCCAAACAGCAGCTAACGCCGCACTAGCTCCCACAACAGCTAACGCCGCGTGGCTCCAACAAGCGCTAACGCCGCTAGCTAAGATCGGTGGGCAAGAGAGCGCCGATCCCCCGCGCCTTCAACTTCGCGCGAGCGCCTTCAAACTTCGGCTCATTCCAAAACATCAGGCAACCATTGCAGCCCAGGCCGCAACAACCATCTAAGCCCAAGCGCGGCGACGGACGCACTTCCTTGGAGCGCGCACGTGCGACCAAGCTGGACGCTGAAATCAGCCCCAATTCGGCCTTTTGAGCATGCTTGTTGGCCTCCAAGAACGCCGCCTGATCGGCGTTCAATACCGCGCGTTTTCGCACCAACGTGCCGACCGGGAGCTTGGCCTTCAAACGGCTCACATCTTCGGCGTGAAACAAAGACAACGGGACACGAAGCGCGCGCCCATCGCCCGCGGAGAGCTTCTGCTTCTTCTCCAGAGATTCCGCATCCATGAGCTCGTACAGCCGCAAGCGGACGCATTCGAGGCTGCCGGGCACCAAGAACTCCAGGATATCACCGCCGATCAAACGATTGCGCAATTCCAAGACGAGCGCATCTTCTGCCCACTCGCGAATGAAGCCACCAAATTCAAAAGCGCTCAGCGACTGACCATTCTCGTAATCGTGGGCCAGATTGGTGAGCCGCCCGTCGTGAAAGCCCAGCGTGTAGCCGCGCGACTTCGTGGTCTCGAGCTCGTTCATGTAGGCACGATAATCCCAGGCTTCGGGATCAGCGTAGTAGGCATCGATAGCCTGACGATACGCGCGCGTGACGGAGCCCACGTAGTATTCGTTCTTGTTGCGGCCCTCAACCTTCAACGAATCGATCCCCAACTTCAGATACTCGGAGAGCTTCGGCATGAGGCATAAATCCCGGGAATTCAAGATATATGAACCGCGTTCATCTTCCTCGATCGGGAAGAGCTGGCCAGGGCGGAATTCCTCCTCAAGAAAGAACCGAAATTCATCCATGTTCGTGTCGGTGATCTCCAGCACCTCGGTTGAGCCATCGGCTCGGGCAACCTTGAGATTGTACTTCCAACGGCAGCTGTGCGCGCAGTTCCCCTGATTGCTGCCCCGCTCGGCCATGTAATTGCTGAGCAAACAACGGCCAGAGTACGTCATGCACAAGGCGCCGTGCACGAACGTCTCCAAGCGAATATTCGTGCAGCGTTCGCGGATCTCAGCGAGTTCCTCAAAGCTTACTTCGCGCGAGAGCACACACAACGCCGCTCCTTGCTTTTGCCAATAATCCACCGTCAAAAAAGACGCGACGTTAGCCTGAGTTGAAATATGGCGCTCCAGCCAGGGCAGCTCATCTTTAATGTATTGGAACACGCCCGGATCGGCCACAATCACGCCATCTGGCCGCAAATCGGACAGCACCTCTTTGAACTTACTCAGCGTTTCGATATCCCGATTGTGCGTGAAGAGGTTCAGCGTGAGATAGATGCGCTTTCCTTGGGCGTGAGTGAGCGCGATGCCCTCCGCCAGATCGTCCAGTGAAAACTCGGACTGAGTGCGCAGCGAAAGATCGGGGGTTCCAGCGTAGACGGCATCGGCACCGTAGAGCAGCGCCGTCTTCAGTCGACTGAGCGAGCCCGCAGGCATCAGGAGTTCACTTTGATGATGAGGCTTCGAAGGAGTCGGCATCGGTAATACTTCCGCTTGGCGACTAGCATACTTCCGTGCCAAAAGTGCCGAGATTGGTCGCAGATGGCTGAGGATAAAGACGAAATTTTCCGCGAGGAGCTGAAGAACGTTGGAGAGTTCCAATTCAACGCTAAAGTCGCCCACGTCTTCGACGACATGATTCGTCGCTCCTTGCCCGGCTATTCCACGATCCTCCAAATGCTGAGCGTGATAGCCGAGCGCTTCGCCCAAGCGGAGACGCGCATCTATGATTTGGGGTGTTCGTTGGGGGCCGCCACACTGGCCTTGCACCGTGGTGCCGGCGCCAAGGGTGTGGAATTCATTGCAGTCGATGCGAGCGAAGCCATGGCGGAGCGTTGCCGTACCGCTCTGGCTCCGCTCGGCGGATCCCCCATACAGATTATCTGCGCAGATATTCGCCACGTGCCCATCGAGAACGCTTCGGTCGTCGTGCTGAATTTCACGCTTCAATTTGTGCCCGTTGCCGAGCGCGATGCACTGTTGATTCGCATAAAGCGCGGGCTCCGTCCCGGGGGCGTGCTCGTGCTTTCCGAAAAGCTCGCCTTTCCCGAGGCCGACCAAGCCGAGCTATTTGCCACGCTTCACGACGGCTTTCGAAAACAGAACGGCTACAGCGAGCTTGAGATCAGCCAGAAACGCACCGCGCTTGAAAAGGTGCTGTTCAATGAGAGCGAAGCCGCGCATATCGCCCGCTTAGAGCACGCTGGGTTCACCCGCGTAGAGTCCTGGTTTCGCTGTGCCAATTTTGGTTCCTTTCTCGCATTCCGCAGCTGAAATGGACGAAGCTACCGAGAAGCCAACGTTGCTTGGGCAATCACGCGAGTGGCGGCGCTTTTTAGCGACCCACCTAGGAGAAAAGGTTGCCTCTAGACTCGAGGAACTTGCGGCAAAAAAGCTGGCTGCGGAAAAGCCCGGCGATGTGCGAAAATGGGAGTCGGCGCTTCAGTCACTCCACGCGGTGCCCCTCGCTCCCGTGGCTCCAGAGTTAACGCGCGATATGCCGCGTCTTGGCCCGAACTGTATGCCAGCACATCTCAAGCAAATCGAAATGGCGCTCCGCGAGTTCTGCCCTTGGCGAAAGGGACCCTTCGAAGTCTGCGGGTTAGCTCTCGATGCCGAATGGCGCTCGAACCTCAAGTTCGACAGGCTTCGCTCCCACGTTGATTTCAACGCCCAACGCGTGCTCGATGTGGGTTCTGGCAATGGCTACTACTGCCTGCGAGCCCTGGGTGCCGGAGCCAACCTGGCGCTCGGGGTTGACCCAACCTGGCTGTTCGTCGCCCAGTTCGCGGCGCTCACCCGCTTCATGCTGCCAGTCCCAGCCTATGTTCTACCTTTTGCGCTCGAGGAGCTGCCCGAGGACTTGGGAACCTTTGATTGCGTGCTCTCGCTCGGCGTCCTCTACCACCGCCGAGCTCCATTGGATCATCTCAACGCACTCCGGAAATTCATTGCCAAAGGCGGAAAGCTCGTGCTCGAAACCCTGATCGTGGAGGGTCCCGAAGGGTACTCATTGAAACCCGAGGCTCGCTACGCTGGCATGCGCAACGTCTGGGAACTCCCCACGAGCGCAACACTCCTCGGTTGGCTCAAGAACGCGGGCTATCGGCACGTACAACTTCTCGATGTGACCGCGACCACTCCACTTGAACAGCGCAGCACCAGCTGGGGCTCCGAGCATTCTCTGATTAACGTCTTAGATCCAACCGATGCTTTGAAGACCGTTGAAGGCCACCCTGCACCCCGACGTGCGCTGCTCATTGCCGAGTACTGACCCTGAAATTCTGCAGCGCGTCAGTAATTCGCACCTACATAAACACGCTCGCTGATGCACTGAGTGCAGGTTCCGTAGTGGATCACCTCACTGACACAGACCGACGCGTTCCTCTATCGACCCAAAGCTGGATCCTGAGCGCAAACCAGCGACGGAGTGCGAAGATGCACCTTGGACGAGCTGCTACTTGACCCTTGTCTCCCAGTCAGCAAAAGCTTGACTGGATGACTTCGCCCCTGCCCGCTTGGGATCTCGCAAAACTCCACCAGGCCCCGAAAACCTATGACGCACCCGGATTCTCTTCCGCCCTGTTGCGTCCACTCTTCTACGAAGGCCTGCCGTACCACGGCAAGCCGACGCGCCATTTCGCCTGGCTTGGCCTGCCCCACGAGGCAGCCACGCGCCAAGTGCCCGGGGTGATTTTGGTGCACGGCGGTTGTGCCACGGCATTTGCCGAATGGGCTCGGCTTTGGCTACAGCGCGGTTATGCTGTGATTGCTCCCGACATCTGTGGCCAGACACCCGTGCAAGGTGTTGAGGACAAGTTCTGTGATAGTTGGCCACTGCACGAATGGTCCGGACCACCCGCCTGGGGAGGCTCATTCAAGACGCTGGATGAGCCCGTTGAGGAGCAATGGCCGTATCATGCAGTGAGCGCGTTGATCCTGGCCCAATCGCTGCTCGCTGCCCAGCCTGGGGTGGCGGCCGATCGGATCGGTCTTACAGGGATTTCCTGGGGCGGCACGTTGGCTTGCATGATGGCTGGGATTGACGCGCGCTTGCGCTGTGTGGCGCCCGTTTACGGTTGCGGCTACGACTCTCGGAAGTTCACTTTCTTCGCGGCGGATCAGGAACCGGAGAACAAGGCGCGCTGGCTAGAACTGTATAATCCTGCGAATTTCCTGCCCAATGCCACCATGCCCATGCTCTGGACGACCGGCACCAATGACCACGGTGGCGCACTGGATCATCAGCTCTACTCGGTTAAATTAGCGACTGGCCCCTCCACCTTATGCGTGAAGCTGCGGATGGTGCACGGGCACGGTGGCGTTGCGGAGAGGCCCGGAGAAATCTGGCAATTTTTCGAGTCCTCACTGAATGGTGGTAAGCCGCTCTTGCGCATTCTCGAACAGGGTCGCGAAGCGCAGGAGGCTTGGCTCAAGTACCAAGCCGTGACCGAGGTGGCGCGAGCAGAGCTCCTTTACACGCTCGACTCTGGTCCCTTTCCGGAGTGCCTTTGGCACACACGCCCTGCGCGCCTGGATGCGAGAGCCTCCCGCGTCACTGGGACGCCACCCGAGGGCACCCGCGCATACTTCTTCAATGTCGAAGATTACCGCGGATTCATCGTCAGCAGTGAACATGTGGAGCTAGCGCACGCGTGACGCTCCCGGTAGGCGCTCCTCCAGCTCTGGACCACCTTCGCCTGGTGGGCTCCACCAACACTAATAAGGTGATGGCGGGCGAACTCAATCGCCTGGCAGTGCGTGCCTTGAGTCGACGCCTGGCAGAGCCAAGAAAAGACGGAACCGGCGCGATTCTTTACGCCTTCGACATCGATTTAGCTGCTCTCGCCGTGCGCTACCACCACACGTCCGCCCGCGTGCTCTGGGATTTGTATGAATCCAAAGCAGCACGCCTGGAGCCGCTCTATGCCGAACTCCTAGAGCACATGGCACTGGACGAACGCCGTTACATTTGGGACGGCGCGAAAATCAGCGTTCAAGCCTACGGCGTCGAGGAATTTGCCGCGGGCGAGCGCCAAATTGTCGGAACTGTCAAGAACGCACTGATTGCGGGTGCTGCCGCACGCAACCTCACGCTCACGCTGGAACCCGAGCATCCGGATTTGGTGTTTGGTGTGCGCATGCCCGGTGAGGGGCGCCTACTGGTTTCGCTCGATCTTGCCGGGCGCCCTATGAATCAGCGGGGCTACCGCATGCAGCAAGGGGAAGCACCCCTCCGCGAAGATGTCGCCGCGCAACTGGTGATGATGACGCGCCACGATGCACGGCGCGAAGCCTTGATCGATCCCATGGCTGGGTCCGGAACGATCGCGATTGAAGCGGCTTGCATGGCCAAGGGGCGCCCCAACTGGCAATCCGGGCGAATACCCTCCGCAAGCCGCCTGCCAGACTTTGCCGAGGCGTTCGCGAAGCGTGCGGAGCCCCTATTTGCCGACACCCAGCCGTTGATATTCTGCAACGAGATCTTGCCTGAGATGTGCGAAGCGATCCGCCGAAACGCACAAACAGCCGGAGAGGAACGATCGCTTGAAATCCGCGAGGGTGATTTTCGCAGCTGGCGGCCAGCAGAAATCATGGAACAGATCGCGGCCAAGGGCGGCGATCCGACGCGCGGTGTGATCCTCACTAATCCTCCGTATGGCGTGCGCATGGGTGGAGATTTGCCGCGCCTGTATCAGGATTTCTCGCGCTGGTGCCGAGGCTTTCCGGGCTGGCGCGTGGGTGTGATCGTGGACAACGGGGATTTCGAATCGATCGTGGGTGGTCGCCCGGTGGTGAAAAAGCCCGTTCGCAATGGTGCGATTAAAGCCAATTTTCTGATGTACGAGCTCTGAGATGGCAACCTACGTGATTGGTGACGTGCAGGGTTGTTATGATCCGCTCTGCCGCTTGCTGGAGCAGATTGGGTTCGACGAAGCGCGGGATCGACTCTGGTTCGTGGGTGACCTGGTCAACCGCGGCCCTCGCTCGCTGGAGGTCTTGAGACTCTTAACAAGTCTTAGCCGGTCTCTCGTGGTCACACTGGGCAATCACGATCTCCACGCTCTGGCTCTTTGGTACCGCGTGAAGAAGCCTAAGGCCACCGATACGCTGGACGCTCTACTCAAGGCCCCTGACGCGCCGGAGCACTTTGAGTGGCTGAGACACTGCCAGCTCTTTCACCAAGACCCCCACTTGAAGTGCTCGATGGTGCACGCCGGCGTCATCCCGGGCTGGGATCTCGAGACAGCAGGGCTTCGGGCGCGCGAGGTCGAAGCCGCGCTACGGAGTTCAGCGCCTGAAGCATTTTTGGCTGAAATGTACGGGAATACTCCGGAGCGTTGGTCGGAGAGCCTCACTGGCCACGAGCGCTTGCGCGTGATCACCAACATTCTCACCCGCTTGCGCTTCTGCACCGCCCAAGGCGTTCTAGATCTCAAGAGCAAAGAGGGGCTTGAGGCAGCCCCACCCGGTTACCTCCCGTGGTTTGGGCACGCGCGGCGAAAGACGACGGCCGATCGGATTTACTTCGGGCATTGGGCCAGGCTTCGCGGTGAGAGCCACGTCGCGAACGCTATCGCGACAGACACCGCGTGTGTGTGGGGCGAGTGCTTAACGGCTCTCCGTGTGGAAGATGGCGCGCGCTTCCAAGCTCCGTGCACTTCAGCTTGAGCCTTGGGCTTCGAAGTCGTGGTAACATTCAGCGCAAAGCTGGCCTTTTTGCGTGATCATGATCTGATGATGCGCCATGGGTTTGCCGCAGCCGCGGCACACGGGCAGGCTTGGTGCCGGTTGGCTCGTCCGAGAAGGGCGTTTATTCTCAGGGGTGCTAGGCCGAATTTCAGCACTTCCAGCTCCACTTGCCTGAATTTCAGCACTCTCCGTAGCACTTGCCGACGCTTGAGCCTCGGGTATCAGAGCTGTAGCGGGCTCGATCGTCGCGACCGCACCGCTCGCAAGGAGCGCAATACGAAAGCGTTCAGCCTGAAGCTGTGGAATCGCCTGCGCCACCAGCGCGGGTGTGGCGAACGCCAACGAGTAAGCTTTGGAACTCGGGATCCCCAACGATTCGAGCGTGTGCGCCACCTCGCTCTCCACATCCTCGGCCGAAACCAAATGCACATCGCACAGCGCTTGAACTTCCTCCTCAATCGGCTCCAGCTTTGGCACTCGGCTTCGGGGCAGCACTGGCTCCGGGGCAGCTGGCGTTAGCCTGGAGCCTGGCGTCATTGAGCGTTTTGGAGGATGACCACTGGCTATCATCGCGGAACGCCAGGTCGCTACGTTGTCCATGAACCACTGCAGGTGGCCGCACTTGGCGCAAACCACCGTCGTCAATAGCCCGGGGCCATTGCTGCCGGAGTCGGCCTCGCCTGGCTCCACGATGCTGAACTTGATGGGCGCCTGCCAGACCTCGTCGTGGTCGCACAGCGCACACCGTCCGTTTCGCATGTCTAGGGTTGTGCTCACCGCCCCCAAGGTTCCCCACTCTGAGGATTTTAGGCAACAAACTGAGGTCTAGCCTCCAAGTCTGCGTGCCGTTCAGGGCATATTGAGCCAATTTGCGCGATCGGCTGCCTCCAAGGGTGATCCCGAATTCGCGCCCGGAACGCCCTGGCTTCCTGGCACCCACCGGCACCCATGCCGTACGCTTCCGCTTTGGCTGAGTGAGGACCTCATGATTCGTCGAATGAAATCGGTGTGGCACGCCCCAACGCTCGGCCTGGCTTGGATGCTGATGGCAAGCTGCGCAACGTCGTTGAATGGCGATAAGGCAGGCCTGGTGGGGTACGAGGGGCCAGCAGACGCGTCAGGCCAGCCGCCAGGTGGTACGGGGGGAAGCGCATCTGTTCCCGGAGCAAATCCCACCACCCCCGAAACAGAGACAGCGCTTGAGTTTGAGCAGCCACACGCCGGGGAGCACTTTTGTTATGTTGTGAATCCAGACACCAACCGTGTCGCAGTGATCGATGCTGCCACCTTGGCAATTCACTCTGAAGAAACAGGCGAGCATCCCAGCTACTTAGAAACGCTCCAAGGAAAGGATGTCGCGATCGTGTTGAATGCGGCGTCGAACGACGCCAGCATCATTCGGACAGCAGCTTCCGGCTCTTCCACTGTGAGCCGGGTTGCACTCAGCGCGGGCTCCAACACCATTCGTGTGACCCCGGACGGAAAGCACGCCATTGCCTTCTTCGATGCTGAAAAGGGAGGCTTGGGAAGCAGCGGCAGCTTTCAAGACGTGAATCTGATATCCATCGCGGCAACCGGCGCGGAGGCGGATGCGTCCGCCGCTATCACCGTTGGGTTTCGCCCCAGTCGCGTCTTCTTTGACGATAGTTTGAAACATGCCTTTGTGGTTACCGAGGACGGAGTGTCCGTGATCGAACTCGGAGCCACCACCCAAGTTGGGATTGCGCGCACGCTATCGCTTGGCCCAAAGTTGATTTCGAGAAAACTAGACGTGTCGGTGACACCCGACGGCAAATACGCGCTCAGCCGCAACCCAGACTCCAGCCTGCTCTCCCTTCTCGATCTAGCTACCGGTGACGTGAAGACACTCGATCTGAGTCAGCTTATCGTGGGCGCTCGCTCAGCCAGCCTCCCACCCGCTCAGAGCACGGCAGGGGTTTCGGGTCAGGCGCTAGCCGGTGCGGCCGGATCGCTGGCGGCAGGCGGTTCACCAGCGGTTTCAGGCGCAGGCGGGGCACCCCAGAGCGGAGCCTTCGCGGCCGAGGTGAGTGATCTGGATCTTGCGCAAAGCGGCGAATTTGCGCTGGCCGTGGTGCGCAATGCCGGCGCCGCGGTGCGCATTCCGATCCCGGGCGCGTTTACAGCTCCTGCAGAGGCGCGTGTCGTCTTCATCCCCGATGAATTCATCGGCTCCGTTACCCTGACACCGAATGGCAACCAGGCCCTGCTCTACACCACGGCCCAAGCAACGGTGGAACGCCTCACGGTGCTCGATCTGAAACAATTGACCTGGCAGACCCGAGATCTCAGAAAGATCATCCGCTCGGTCGTCATCACACCGGACAATTCGACTGCGATTGTTGTGCACGACAAAGCTCCTGGTGATCCCGGCGACGCTGGCCTCGATCCAGACTTGGTGATCGATCGCTCCTACGGCTACAGCTTACTCAAGCTGGACACGAATTTTTCCAAGCTCCAAACCACTGCCGCGGACGTTGGCCCGATGAGCGTGATGCCCGATGGCAGCTCACTCTTTATCTTGGTCAGCGGCCGAAATGCGCAACAAGGCGCTCCTGATATCCAGTCTTTTGAGCGCGTGGGCCTCCAAGATTTCATCGTGACGCACGTGACGCTGGGGAGCACACCGCTTTCTGTGGGCTCCGTTCCCGGCGCACTGAAAGCCTGGGTTTCCCAGCGCCATCCTGATGGGCGCATCACATTCACGGATTTCGCAGCCCAAAATATTGAGAGCGTCACAGGTTTCGAACTCAACAGCCGCGTGCGCGAATAGTCTTAATGGGTACTCAGTTCGCCATTTCGACACTGATGTTGGCGGAGAGCGCGGCATCCCCGAGGCGCACAAAGTTCTGAAACTGAGGGTAAGCCTGCGGCGTCACGCGATCCGCCCGCACTAGCACCTTGCGTGAGAGGTGGAGCACCTGGCCCGTTGAGCGATCTGAGCGATCAATCCGCCGTGAGCCGTCACTCAAGCTGCGTGCCGGAGGCACGAAAATGTTCGTGCTCCCAACCGGCAACGTGAGTGACAAGTCAACAACCTGCAAAATTCCCTGTTCGATGATGAGCGGCGTCTCGCGCGTGGGCAGGCTCGCGTAACCGTTGAGCCCAGAGGCGAACGGCGGTGAGATGTTGAGCGTGTGACCGTCAACGCGCGCAAAGTGCGGCACTTCCAAACTCGCTTGGAACTTGAGCGGCAAGTTAACCTGAGTGGCGTTCAGGATCTTGATGCTCTTGAGGCGTGCGCCTTCGATCAATTGCCCAAAAAGCTCGGACTCTAGTGTCGATTTCAGGCGTGCTTCAGGGACCTCAGCGACAGCTTGCCGGAGACCAATGGCGTTGGCTCCTTCGTAGGCCACCTCCAGTTGGAGGCTGGCCGAACCGTCCCTCCGCAACGTCCCGCTGCCACGATAAGTGACCCCATCTTGCGAGCCAGCCCTGGGGGTTGTTGTCTTAATTGGCCCTGAGGGCCCGAGCAGGTAGGCAGGCATTCCGCGATTCTCGTCAGGCATGAAACCAAACGGCGCATACTTGCTATTCAGCCAGAGCCATTTATCACCCGCTTTTGTCTTCACCCGGAGCGCCGGATCTGAGAACTCTGAAGCTCGCGAGAGTGGGCCGAGCGGCTCTGCCGCCAACCGATTCTTCACGAGCGCAAAATCGACGTCGATCCCCAGGGCTCGACACAGCTCCATGAAGGCACGCCACGGATTTCCCTCGCGCGTAATGATAACCTGGCGCCCATCAGCCACTTCGCCGGGCTGCACGTTGTCCAACACCCAACGATAAAGCGCCTGAACTTTCTCATGGTCAGCGCCTTGGCTTTGCTTGCCAATGATCTTTGCGGCAGTGGCTCGGATCCTCGGGTCGACGGGAAACATCGGTGTCAACTCACGTGACAGCTCCAAGAGCCGTTGCTCCACGCTGATCCCCCAGCCAACGTACACGCTCGGCAAGAACTCATCGACCGCCCCACGGTGAGGCTCCGCTGGTGCTGCTGGGCTCCGATCGACACGCCAGCGCCGAAGCTCCACGGCGCCGAGATCGACCACTTCAGGCTTCGGCACTTGACCTCGCGTTTCAACCGCAAGGCGGCGATTCTTTGGACTCACCACCAAGAACTCACTGCGCGCATACGCGATGTTTTCCTCGCGAAAAAACCAGCGCGGGCCAAGATAGCGATCCCCAGTTCGATCCTGGTTTGGAAGGTTCGAAATATGCTCCGTCTCAATGTAATCCCCCACCTCCAGGTGCGGGAAGGTGACGGTCGCTTTTCCTTGCACCCTCTCCGGTTCAAAAATCCGACCATCCTTCTTGATCACGCGCATGTGCAGAACCAAGCCAGCCAGCTTGCTTTCAGCGAACTGCTGAATGGCTTCGCTGCTCTGGATGCGCACAATTTCGTGCTCCAACATGCGGGCAGAGCCGTCCGAGCGAACCCAGACCGCAGAATAATCGAGCACACGCGCCGCCGTTCCCGGCTGGTGCTGATTCTGCTTCTCGTAATCGGCAATGATGGCGGGAGCGCTCAGCCGATACGGTTCAAGCTCACTGGTTCCCTCCGTGAGATCAATGGCATCGAGGATCGGCCCCGTATCGGCGCCGGCCAAGGTGGCGCCAATGACGGCTTGGGTCAGTGCTTTCGAATCATGGGTGGCGAGTTTCGCGTCGGCCAACGCAAGCCGCTTCGCCGTATCCAAAGGGCTGTGGCCCAGATCGGCCTCAAGCTTCAGGGCTGTTTCATTCAGCTCGCCGGAGCCCACCCGAAGATCATAGATACGGCGATCGTACTCGGGCCGATCAGGGCGCAGACGCTTCAGGCGCAGGAGCTCTGCCTCGGCGCTGGCGAAATCTTGGCGCCCGAGCGCTCGATTGAGACTTATCTCATTGTCCTTATCGACGCTCACAATCTTCGAAACCAACTCCTGAGCGCGCGCTGTTTCACCCTCCTCCTCGTAGGTTTCGACGGCGGCAACCAACACCTCTGGATTGTTTGGAAAACGTTCGACCATTTGGTGAGTGAGCGCGGCCCGCTCCGTGGTCCAGCCAAGCTCTCCGTAAGTTCTCTGCAACGCGGCCCACAGCACCGAGACCTCTGGAAACTCCGCAGTCAGCTTGCGGAGCTGCGACACCGCCTCGACGGCTCCGCGCTGCTCCCCGTCGGCAAGTGCGCGCGCCAAGCGCGGTGCAAACAGGCCTGGATCGCTTTTTTGCGCCTGCCGTTCGAGATTCTTGACTAGGTCGCTCGCCATCGAACCACCGAACAGCGGGTCATTGTTGACAAATCCCGCAGCCCACAAAAGAGCCGTCCCCGTCGCGAGCCGACGATCCGCGATCAAGGGCTCAATCAGGAGTGTTGCGATGTCGCCCTGCCCTTCAGTGTTGGCGGTGTCGGCAGCGAGAAACCGCACAATGTCGTCCTCGGGAGGGATGATCCCGGAGTCGCTCGTAAAATGACTGAGCAAGTTAGGGTCAGGCAGCAGCCGCGGCTTTTCTAAGACATAGGGTTCCCCGCTGTTAATCTGAGTCTGAAAGGAGAGCGGCGTGCCATCCAGACGCAACAGTCGAAATGCTGTCGAGCTGCGCTGGAGCTTCGCCAAAATCCGATGTCGCCCAGCGGTTAATCTAAGCGCCACTCCCCAGCGCGGCCACCTTGCCCAAAGCCGGGGATCACGCTCTTGCACCACCGCATCGTCCACCCAAACCTTGTACGCACCCTCCACGGCCAGGATCACGTCTGCGGCCCTTTCCAACTGAACGAATCCCTCCGCCAGGAACACTCCATCTGCGACCGGCTCATCGGCGAAACTCACGCAGCCAGCTCTATCGGTCTTGAGCGCACGGGGCGCTTCAGATGCCATCACCTCGCGCGGCAGAAAATTTGGTAACGGACGCAGGCGCTCGGCCGCGAACTCCCGAATAATATCGGAGCGTTGTCCAGTCCCGAACGGCCCCAAGAGCCGCAGATTCGACACACAACCCTGCGCCTTGGCTGCCGTTTCATCGGCTAGGCTCCGGGCGTCGACACGCTCTTCGGCTGCCCTCCAGGAAACCAACTGGATCCGAGCGCGCCAGCCAATGTTCTTCGGAAGACGGATCGCTTCTTTCAGTTCTGCCTGGTGGCGGCGATAGAGGTCCTTCGAGTCTCTCCTCAGCTGAACCGCCTGACGCAAAGCAAACCAAGCGATCAGCGGTGCTACCTCCGAGCTGGATTCGCGAGCAGCCAAAAAGGCCTGCACAAAGGCGTCACCCGCGTTCTTCACCCGGCCGTGCAGGCCATCATCCAAAGCTATCGCCAGGGAACCGTACATTCCTGGCATCTTCGAGGAGTTAAGCTGAAGGCGTGCTCGCTTTGCATACGCACCCGAACCTCCGGGAGACAGCAGCTCTCTTAGCAGCCAGCGACCCACCAGCTCGCGGTCAGTGCTTGCCGCAGCTTCCAGCCGGACGGGCGTAAGATCGGGTGCTTTGGGCCGATCCGCCTGGGACGCACCGCAACCCAAGGCAAGGCTCCCTAGGGCAAAGCCGAACCAGCGAATAGAGCGACCGAAAAGAGCCTGATTTTGCATGATTTACCGAGAACGTACGAGCACAAGCCGCGTTGAAAAGGCGGCGTCAGCCGCCGCGCAAAATTTCTGCCAGTCCGCATAATCCTTGGGGGAAATTCGTGTCTTCTGCACGAGCAGTGTGGACCGTACTCGAATCGATTTCTCATCCGCCTTGACCTCCAGCGCATAGCTACCGAAACGAGAACTCGCTTGCAGGCTGCTAGGTGCGCTTTCCACCCGAAACCCGACCGGTAGCTGGATGTTAAAGGTATCATCCACCCCCGTGAGGCCAAGAATCCGGAGATCTTGGCTGCGGGTTGAGAGTGCCGCATAATTGGCGGTGAGCTTTGGCTCAGGCGTTACCCGAACGCTCAAACGATTGCCCTCGCTCCGACCGAAACCGGCCACCAGCGCACTGGCCTGGATCACGGGCGTTGCCTCATTGTCTTCGAGTTCGCTTGTTTTCACCGAATTGGCCTCAAGCTGGAGGCCAGGGAACGATCGCCCAAGATCCGCCGAAAGCCTTTCGCTGAGTGTTCCCGCGGCGTGGTAGCGCCTGCGAAAGCCAGAAGCTTCCGCGCCCTCGGCCGTCACCTTGAGGTTCAGCTTGGCTTCTCCATCCGCTCGCAGTTCTGCGTCAATGACGCGATTCACTCGATCCGTGGCTGGGCTGCGCGTTGGAAGTGTCACCGGCACAGCGTCGCCGCGGTTGACCAACAAACCCTGCGCTTCCCGGTCCATCAGCGGTAGCTCAAGTGCGCCCGTAAACTCCGCGGTGCCATCCAAGTAGAGATTGAGGCTGGGCACATAGGCGATCGCGTGGTCGAAAAGCGCGAGACTGGCCAGCTGGGTCGGTGTGTTGCCCCGCATCTGAGTGCGCACGAGCACGATCGTCGAATCAATGCCAAGTGCCTTCAAGAGCGAGACAATCACGGTTGCCTTGTCCTTGCAATCTCCCCAACCTCGGTTGACGGTCTGCACACAGCGCCGGGGCTTGTAGCCATAAATGCCAAATTCCAGCGCCACATAGCGGGTATTTTTGATAACCCAACCATAGATAGCCTTAACCTTCTCAAGCTCGGTACTTTTCCCTTCGACGATCCGTTCGGCAAGCCGCTTGGTTTCAGCATCCAAATCAAATTGATCTTGGATTAGCCCCCAATACCAGCGGCCCAGCTCCTTCCAATCTTTGTAGGTCGACACATGGATGTAGCCGAGTGATTCGGTGAAGGCTGGCATGGAAGGCTCGGGTGTTAACCCAGGAATTGAATCAGCCGAGAAGCGAACGATGCGCTGCTCCTTGGTGTCCGAGTCCTCGCGCTTCAAGTTTTTGAGGTTGTGATCAAGATAAACAGTCCGGCTTTTTGGTGTGATCAGCACATATTCTGCGTTTTGGACCGGCTCGGTAGATTGCAAGTACTGCATGTCGCCAAAGTAGTCGGCGAACTCATTGCGCGGAGTCGTGTCATCAATGCGGTAGCGGAGCTCCACCACATCTCCCGGTTCGAGGCGCGGGAACTGCACATAGAAATTGCGAGCAGATGTGTACATCGCGATGGACGGATCGTCGGCGGCACCTTCTCCTGACTCGATGGCTTCATCGATTCGGCCGTCGGCGCGAAAAACACGAGCTCCTCTCAGCTGCACACTCTGTTGGTCGGCTTCATACCCAAAGCCATATTGCCGGAGAGCGGCCGCCGCCGTATCGGTGAGCGGTTGAAAAACCACTTGGCGAAATCTCCTGGATAGCCCGTTCGGAAATACCGTCGTTACGGTCAGATCGCGCAGCGTTCGCTGGCTTTCACCGGCTTTTGGCTGCGAGCGCAATTTCAAGAACCGCGCCGGTTCCCAAGCATAGAGTTCATCGGGCTTCTGCTGAGTTGGTTCCAAGTATTCGAGATACTGGCGCACCGTCTTTTCCTGTGGCTGCACTTCGAGGAGCCGCCGCAGGTAGCCAAGCTCCAGATCGCGATGCCCAAGCCGTCCTTGCATATCCGCAATGGCTCTCAAGGTTCCGACATGGTCCGGCGACAGCTCGAGCGCGCGTTCTAGGAGCGCGATCGCTCGCTTGGGGCTTCCGAGGGCGCGGTACGTGTGTGCCCCGAAGTTGAAAGCCCATTGACTGTCCGGATGGAGTGCCAAAAGCCTCCCCAACCAAAATTCCGTTGCCTCATGATCCCGCCGAGCGAGGCTCAAGCTCACGAACTGCGTGAGCGCCGAACGGTCGTCGAAGTTGCGCGCCAAGTAAGCGCGGATGGCGCCGCCTGATTCCACGGTTCGACCGAGACTCTTCAGCTGTGCCGACAAAAGCGCTTGAAGCTGCAGACTCTCGGGATTTCGGTCCATGGCCTGCTGCAAGAAAACCAATCCGGTTCGCGGCAGCCCAGCTTCGTTATACAGCGCCACCTTCGCGTCGATTGCCTGCACCTCATCGGGTTCTATTTCAAGGACCTGATCGATGAACTGAAGTGCGTCGCGCCAATTCGGACTCGCCTGAGCATGCTCTGCCCTAGCTAGGAGCACATCGACGCTTTCCTTCCCCTGTTCCCTTTCGAGCGCCACCGCCCGATCGAGCCAAACGCGTTCCTGATTGTGGTCTTCCGAGAGCTTGGCACAGAGTAAGAGCCGCGGCACCGAAGGGGCTTCTTCAGCTGCGCGCACGGCCAGATCTCGCGCGCGATGCTGACTCGGATCATCCCCACCCGTTTCGGATAAGTAGAGGGCGTACTGAAACAATACTTCCGGATCTACTTTGGGTGCTTGGACGAGTGCCTCAAACAGAGCGAGCGGGCCACGTGGTTCGGGTGCTTTTGGCGGCGCCAGCGCCAGCGCCTGATGAGCATGCACCGTTTCAGCAGCATCTTGGGCTGTTTTGAGCTGATTATCGTAGATCAACTTGGTGTCCGGGTTGCCGAACGCATCAGCGATGCGTACCGACAGCATCGGCGCCCGCGCCTCGCCGCAGGCCTTCACGGTGAGCTGATTGAAACCTGGAGCGATCTGAATTTTGATCCCCCAACGATCCGTATCGTGGCCCCGATACGCCGCGTCTTTTAACAGCTCGCGTCCATTCCAAAATACCTTAAACGCACCGCTGGCTCCGACCCACAGTGTGGCATCCCGAGCACCACGAATCGCATCCGGATGGCGAACAAAGGTCGTTGCGTAACCGCAAATGGCTGTTGCCGGTTGCATCAGCGCACCAAAATCCAGCCAGCCGTAGCCGAAGACCTCCGGAGGGCGCCGCCAACGCACAGGACGCTCTTTGCCGGTGAACGCTTGGCCGGGCACGATGGGCTGAGCAAACAGCGTTTCTGGCTCGAAAACGCGCTCCAAGCCCGCCTTGCCTTCATTGTCGAACGGCCCGAGTGTGAGCCACTTATCAACGAAGCCGAGCGCCTTAATTTCTGAGAGCGCCTGGGTCAGATCCCCGCGGCGCGTGTGCACAAATGATAGCAGTGTCGCTGCGTAGGCGCGTACTGGCGGAGAGAGCTTGCTATTCTGCTTGGCCTCGCGCAAGGCTTCTTGAACCTGCTCTGGGTTGGTGATGCCGTAGCTGTGGAAGATCTTTCGGAGCCGAACGTAGCTCTCCGGCCCTTTGGCTGCCTTCAGAGCGGCGCGCGCCTGCCCAAGCTTGGCGTTCGGGCTGCTCTCTTTGGCTACACCGGACGCGCCGTAGCCGTAGAAGCAGAGTGCTAGCCCGACTACTAAACCGAGCAGTAAGCGACGCCACATCGTGTGTTGGACTCGAAAGCGGACAAAAGCTTGGATTGGGAGCAACAGTGAGTGCACGTAGGCCTATGATTATCCTTCGCTCCACGCGCCGGCAAACGGTAAGGCCCGGACGCGGCAAAGTCCGCGACCAGGCGAACGGGACCGCCGTAAAACAAGCCGGTGGGCCTGCTTCGCGCTGGGCACTTGCGAGAGCGAACCGGCTCCGATAAAAAGAAGGATCAACTGCAGCGAGGATTTCGCTGCAGCAGGTGTTGGTCCCATGCAGCAAAGCAGCATTGCCCAGAGCAGTTTTCGGGTGAATGGAATCGGGCGTGGGGCTCCGGCCGGGTCGATTTCCGGCCGACTATTTACCAGAGTGCTAGCCCCGGTGAAGGAAAATGCGACTTTCATCGACACCGGCTGGCAGAATGGGCGAAGATGCCCGCCACAAGTTCAGACACGAGCGGAGAGGCTTTCGGAGGCGCGAATGGTTAACCCCCAGATGGTGATGTACGAAGAGGAGTTCACCCAGATCCAGACGGTCGTAGACCGCTTGGTTCGGGAAGCGAACGCCAGGGTCGTCTTCATCGTCGACAAAAACGGCCAACTCATCTCAGCCAGCGGTGAGGTGGATAACATTGACACCACGTCCTTAGCATCGCTCACGGCGGGCAATATTGCGGCTACCGGTGGTATCGCGAAGCTGCTCCGTGAGAATGAGTTTGCGACGCAGTTTCACGAAGGTGAGAACGCCAACATCCACATCCAACTGGTGGGTAACCGCGTGATCTTGGTCGTGATTTTTGATTCCAAGTCCTCACTCGGTTTAGTCCGGCTTCGGGTGCGCAAGGCGAGCGACGAGCTCACGCGCATTTTTGAGGCATTGCTCAATAAGGTGCGGGAGCCTGGCGGAGACTCACCTTTTGCTGAAATCACCGATGAGGACATCGATAACCTTTTCAACGATTGAGATCGGGCGATGAGCTTCATCAACTACATGGCCCGCGAGATCAACTGCAAGTTGGTCTATTACGGTCCGGGCCTTTGCGGCAAAACAACCAACCTTCAGTACATCTACGAGCGTACGAATCCCGAGGCGAAGGGCAAGATGATCAGTCTTGCAACGGAAACCGAACGAACTTTGTTCTTCGATTTCTTGCCGCTTTCGCTGGGCGAGATCCGTGGCTTCAAGACACGCTTTCACCTCTACACGGTGCCCGGCCAGGTTTTCTATGACGCCAGCCGCAAGCTCATCTTGAAGGGCGTTGATGGCATCATCTTCGTGGCTGATTCACAGATTGAACGCCTGGAAGCCAATCAAGAGAGCGTAGAAAATCTGCGCACCAATCTGGCGGAGCAGGGCTACTCGCTCGAAAAGATCCCGTACGTCATCCAGTACAACAAGCGTGACTTGCCCAACGCTGTCGACGTAGCCGAGCTCCGCTCGCTATTGAATCCGATGGGCGTTCCCGATTTCGAGGCGAACGCGCGCTCCGGCATCGGAGTGTTCGACACTCTGAAGGCCACCAGCAAGCTGGTGTTGCAGGAACTCAAAAAGGGCGCTCCGTAAGGAGCTAACCCTTAGTTGGGGTTGACGCGCGCACGGCGGCGGCGATTTTTGGCTTTAAGGGCAGCACGGTGCCGCACGCTGCGCTTGCGGTTGAGGCGGCGGGGCTTACCTTTTCGGAGCATCAAGAACATGGGGGGCCGGTTATGGCTGAGGTCAGGGCGGGGGGCAAGCCTGAACAGCCACGAGGCGCTCAATCACCTCGCGGGAGCGCTCGGAAAGCTCCTTGAACATGACCCCCATGCCCGGGGGATCCTCCTGAACACGAGTGACCTCGCCTAGACCCTCGATGAGCTCGATGTCCTCCATGATGATGGAGAAACGCAAGCTCACCTGAGTTCCAATCTTCAGGGGCTGTTCGGTCTTAATGAAGGCGCCCGTCGTCGAGATGTTCGTCACGTACTCGGAGATGAACTGCTCGAACGAATCGAACTCTTTGTTGATCGTCACGCGCTCGCTGCGTTCTGAAGACATAGCTTACCTACCCTGGAGATCGAACTGCTCAATGTGGTACTCGCGCCGTGCCGTGAATTCGATGCGCCGCATGTAGCGACGTTCCGCATCGGCAACCGCATCCTTCTCTTCCGTGGTCATCAGATCGACAATGGCCGGGTGGGCGTTGACCACCACCGAATAGCCAGGAAGATCCTTACGTTCCCGTCGGATCTGGCGCAGGATTTCATACGCAATCGTCGTGCGTGATTGGATTTGCCCGGTTCCATCGCAGTAGAAGCACGGCTCATGCATCATGCGACTCAGGCTCTCGCGGGTGCGCTTGCGCGTCATCTCGAGGAGGCCCAGATCGCTGATGCGGTTGATGGTTGTCTTGGCCTTGTCCTTGGCGAGACGATGCTCCAAGGCTCGCCACACTTTCTCGCGATTGGCGGACATATCCATGTCGATCAAATCCAAGATCACCAAGCCGCCGATATTGCGAAAGCGCAGTTGGTACGCGATCTCTTCAACCGCTTCGAGATTGGTCTTGAAGGCTGTTTCTTCGAGATCTTTGCTCCCCTTGCCAACATAGCGCCCGGTATTCACGTCGATGGCCGCTAACGCTTCGGCCTGGTCGATGATCAGATACCCACCACTCGGCAACGGCACTTTGCGACTTAGCGCACGGCTGATTTCGTCCTCAATGCCGTAGGCATCAAACAAAGGCTCCTCGCCCGAATACAGCTCAATGTCACCCGCGCGGTGCGGCATGAAGACTTCCACGAAGCGCACGAGTTTGGCGTACTGCTCCTTATCGTCGATCACGATTTTCTCGATATCATCCGTGAAAAGATCGCGAGCGGTCTTCAGTGCGAGATCCAGCTCGCTGTGCAACAGCATCGGAGCTTTTGCGGTTTCTTTACGCTTGGAGACCTCCGCCCAAAGCTGAATCAAGTAGCCGATGTCGATCTTGAGGGCTTTCTTGGTGAGCCCCGAAGCCACCGTCCGCACGATCAATCCGCCGCTTTCCGGCTTCATTTTCTCAATCACGGCACGCAGGCGTTCGCGTTCTTGAGCCGAACCAATGCGCCTCGAAATTCCGACATGCTCGACCGTCGGCAGGTAAACCGCATAGCGACCCGGTAGGGACACGTGGCTCGTGACACGAGCGCCCTTGGTTCCGATCGGTTCCTTTGAAACCTGCACGATCACCTGGTCACCCTCCTTCACCACTTCGGTGATAGGTACCGAGCGCGCGCTTCTCAGGCGGCCCTTACTGTGACCGTTCGGTGAACGCCGCTGCTGACCACCTGCTTTGGAAGACGAGGCACTCGGGGCCGCTGCTGGGCGGGTGCGCGGCTCGGCAGGACTCCCAACGGCTGGGCGGCGGCGACGACGGCGGCCGCGGCGACGCGCGCCTTCACGAGAAACGTCTTCTTCTTCTTCCTCTTCTTCAGCCTTTTCGTCGGCCTCTACCTCACGTGGGTCCTCGTCCGTTGGATCGGATTCGTCTTCGAGCGACGCTAATGTGCCCTTGAGCTCTGTGCTGCCCTCACTGTCGGCGTCGCCTTCGACTTCGTCGTCATCCAGCTCATCGTCGTCGTCATCGTCATCCTCGTCGAGATCGTCGTCCTCGTCAGAATCCTCAGCCGTTCCCTCGGACGCTTCCGTTTCGTCGTCACCCTCCTCGCCGTCGTCACCGTCCTCGGAGTCTGCCGGTTCCTCGTCGCCCTCAGCGTCTTCTTCTTCACCCTCGGGTCGGTCCGCCCAACGCGTGCGCTTGCCGCCCTCGCCCTTCCCCGAAGGATCCTCGTGGGGGCGCGATTTCGAGAGATAGGCCTCGAAATCATCGGGCTTGATCAGATCTTCGACGTGCAAAAACGCCGCACGTTCTTGCCCGATATCGATAAAAGCTGCCTGCATTCCAGGCAGGACTCGCGTCACTCTTCCGAGAACAATGTCTCCGACGGTGCTGCGTGATTTTGCTCGTTCTAGATGGAGCTCCGCAATGACGCCGTCCTCAATGAGGGCAACGCGTGTTTCGCGAAAGTCGCAATTGATAACCAAAAGGTTTCTGCCCATGTGTTTGTTGGGGGCGAGCCATCGTCCTTGTCGGGCCGCGGTTCGGACGAAGCGGGCCGCCCTTCCTCGTACACGCTTGGGCCTTCAACCCAACGTGAATGGTCATGCCAGAGGGCGTGCGGGGCCAGGCGGAAGCCGGGCCACTCCACGGCGCGCGCGCGCTCCGGGATTAAAAGTAAACGTGGCGCTCGAACAGCCATGCGACTTCGGTGGGCGCTAGATAGAGCGCACCCTGCTTGACAAAACCCGAAGATGCTCGACGCGTTGACCGCCATTTGAACCTTGGCGAGGTCATCACGGCAACCGCAAGTGTGTCAAGGAAGACTAAAATTTGCCGCGGCCTCGCCACAAATACCCGGCAATTGACCCCATGCCGCCACCGGAACTGATAGGCTCCAACCCGAGATGCAGCAGCCATTTCTTGTCTTGGACATCGAAACGGTTCTTGATCCTGAGCTTCCGATTGCGGAATCCAGCGAGGCGGAACGCTTACCGGCGCCCCCACATCACAAGATCGTGGCGATTGGCGCGCTCTGGCTCGACAGCAACTACACGATTCGACGGCTCGGCATCATCGCCGAAGAAAAGGACGAGCTTGGAATGCTCGAAGACTTTTCAAAACTCATCCTCGAACGTAGTCCCACGCTCGTCACCTACAACGGGCGTGGTTTTGATCTGCCAGTGATCGCCAATCGTTGCCTCCGCCACGGCGTTCCATTCAGCCATTACTATCAATCCCGTGACGTCCGCTACCGCTTCTCTCCGGAGGGCCACTTGGATCTCATGGACTTCATCGCCGACTTTGGCGCAGCCAAGCCGAGCCGCCTGGACGTGATGGCGAAGCTCTGTGGGATGCCTGGCAAGGTGGGCGTGGATGGCAAAGATGTTGGCCCCTTGGTTCACGCGGGACGCATCGCCGAAGTTCGAAACTATTGCTTGTGCGATGTCGTGCAAACCACCGGGGTGCTGCTGCGCGTTCAGTTGCTCCGCGGGATTCTGGACCGAGCAGAATATCTCACAGCAATGCAGGGGTTGATCGACTTTGTCGACGCTGACGAACGCCTCGCGCCCGTGGCACAGGCCCTGAATCGACCCAGGCTCTTGCTTGCTGGCGGGTAGGCAGCGGAAAGTCAGCGCCTCCCCAAGCCGACACAGCCCCGCCCAATGCGTATCTTAATTCCTACGAGTACTTTTCCTCTGGAACTCCAAGGAGGTTGGCGCCGATTCGTTTACGATTTGGCGGCAGCCCTCGCAAAAAAAGCGGAAGTGACGGTCCTCGCGCCCGGAGCGCCCGGAGCGAGTGCACGCGAAATGATGGGCCCGGTCGACGTTCGACGATTTTCGTACTTCTGGCCCAAGAGCAAGCAATGCCTGGCCTACGGCACCAGCATGGTCGATTCGATGCGCGAGTCTGCTTGGGCCAAAGTGCAAGTGCCAACGTTCCTGCTGGCTCAAACCCGCGCCCTCCAATCGCTACTTTCAAGAGAGCATTTTGACGTCGTCAACAGCCACTGGATGGTGCCGCAAGGCTTAAGCGTTGCGATGGCAAGTTATGTGAGCAAGCCTTTCAAGCATGTGCTCAGCATTCACGCAGGGGACGTGTATCTCTTGAACAAGCTTCCGCAAGGGAAGAAGCTCGCGAAATTCATCATGAAGCGTACGGATGCCGTGTTTGCCGATGGCAGCCACGTGCGGGACACTCTGGATCGCCTGGTAGGCGCGCCTTCGAATGGGATCCTCCAGCCGATGGGAGCGCACGTGGAGCTTTTTCGAAATGCTAAAGCCATCGAGAGTCCATTCCCAGGTGGATTCTTGTTGTTCTTCGGGCGCTTCGCCGAGAAGAAGGGCATCACCTATCTGCTTCAGGCGATGCCACGAGTGATCGAGCAGTTTCCTGGCATGGGACTCATTCTGATCGGCTACGGCACTCTCGAAGCCGCACTGCGCGCTGAGGCTCAGGCCCTAGGCCTCTCGGAATCCGTCAAGTTTGTAGGCGCTAAGAATCACACTGAGATCTGTGAGTATCTGCACGCGTGTCGGCTTGCCGTGGTGCCTTCGATTATCGATAGCCGTGGGGAAACGGAAGGAATGCCAACCGTGGTGATTGAGGCCATGGCGGCAGGCGTGCCCGTCGTAGGTTCGAATGTGAACGGGATCCCGGATGTGATTTCCGATCGGGTGAATGGTTGGCTGTGCCGGGAGAAAGATCCGGTGGATTTGGCTGAAAAAATCGTGGCGGCACTGTCGGATCCGAACGCGGAACAATTCCGGCAGCGAGCCCGCGAAACGGCCGCACACCATGACTGGGCCCAAGTGGCCGATCGTTACTTAGAAGTCTTTGAGCGCCTACTACACCCGCGCGGCGCGTCCAAACAAGGGTAAATGATGCCGGTCCGCTTGCTGGTCGTCAGCCCTTCGATGGCGCGCGGAGGCGCTCAGAGATTTGGAGCAACGCTACTCGCCAAGTTAGATCGTCGTAGGTTCTCGCCTGAACTCGCCCTGCTTCGAAACGAGATCCAGTTTGAACTCCCAGCCGACGTGCCCGTGCATCCTTTGGGCTATCGAGGAGCGCTCACCGGACCGCTTGCTGTACGCAATCTTGCGCGCCTTTTGGATCGAACTCAGCCCGACGTCGTGCTGAGCACCCTGTCGACTTCTAGCATCATGACCGGCTGGGCGCTGAAGCACTGCAGCCACCGACCGGTATGGGTGGCTCGCATCGGCAACAATCCACGCTTTCAAGACTCTTTCGTTCGGCGCCCTTTCGTGAGGCGTTACACGAAAGATGCTGACCTCTTCGTGGCCAACACCGAACTTTTGCGCGAGCCAACCGAGGAACTCTACCCGTTCACACGTGGCCGCCTCCAAATAGTGAGAAACCCGGCCAATTTCGCAGCGATTGACGCTGCGCTACTGCCCACTCCGACGCCACCCCCCACAGGCTCACTTCCGATTATCCTCTCCGTTGCCCGGCTGGAGCCCCAGAAACGCCCAGATCTTTTGCTCCAGGTTTTCGCACGCGTTCTGCAACAACAACCAGCTGAACTCTGGCTTGCAGGCGACGGTCCACTTGAGGCCAGCGTGCGTCAACAAGCAGACCGCTTGGGCATTGCCGGCAGCGTTCGCTTCCTTGGCTTCAGCAAGAATCCGTTTGAACTGATGCTGAAGGCGCACGTATTTCTCTTAACGAGTGATCATGAAGGCCTACCCAACGCGCTGATTGAAGCGCAGGGCCTCGGGCTACCCGCCGTGTCGACACGCTGTGGATCAGAAGAGGTGATCGTGGACGGCAGAACGGGGCTCATTTCGGCAGTGGGTGATGTCCCAACTCTGGCCGCCGGCGTTCTCAAGCTGCTGCAAGATCCGGAGCTCCACGCTCGCTTTTCTGAGGCCGCGCGACGCCTCACCCGGGAGCGCTTTGATGTGGAACACGTGATCCCAGTCTGGGAAGATGTCCTTTTAGCTGCAGCAAAGGGTCATGGCTTCCTCGCGGCGAGCAGATAACCTAAGGGGAATTTATCGCGAGTGGTTAGCTTGTCGACAAACATTGCTGGCTTACTGATCAGCCACTTATTCATCTGCAATACCGCCTGCTGTAAGCCGCCGACATGCCAAGTCGCCCCCATGCTGAGGAGCGCCACCTGGTGACCCAAAAAACAAAAGAGCCCCCCAATAGGCGCGATATTCACCACTTCAAAGCCCGCTCGCTCAAACAGCTGACGCAGGCCATACCCAGTGAACCTGTAGTAATCGTGCGGCTCCTCGTGCAGCCGGCTCAGGTGCGGCACGCTGATCAGCGCCATCCCGCCCGGCACTAAGATCCGGTACATCTCTGCCAGCGCCTTGCCCGAATTTGGCACGTGCTCCAAAACCTCTAGCGCCATCACCGTATCGAAGCTCTCCGTCGCAATCACTGCCCCGAGATCCTGAATGTCGCCAACGAAATCGAGGTTGTCGGTGCGGCGTTCAATATCCAGCGTCTGATACCTGCTGACGTTGGGTCCGAGCGCCTCGCGCAGCGGAACGGTGCCAGCGCCGATATCTAGCAGCCGCCCTTTGGCGTACTGCCTGAGAAAAGGGAGCACCTCTTCTCGCTGAAGCGCCAGGGCCGGCGACACCCAGCCAACCTCGGGATCGTTCGCCAACGCGGTCGCCACATCACGGCGATTCTCCGCGATGCGCTCCTTCAACCCTGACACTAATCCGGCAAAAAGCCCCATTCCCCTCACCGTACCCGAGGCCCGGGCCAAGTACAGCTTCTTACATCGCTAACTCAGCCAGCGGACCCATGGTGGTCTCGTGGCCGCCCTTACCAAACTCATTGGGCTGCACCTCACCCATGGGCCGTGCGGGCACCCCTAACCCAACCGCGATGGATGAATACAGATCTCCAAGCGCCCGCGAGCCGTTACTGCCTTTGGCTGGGTAACGCAGGAAGCGACCATCGGCCTTGATACCGCCACCCGCATTGCCAATCAGCACCAACGGGAAACGGTGGTGGCCGGCGTGATGCTGTTCGCCGTTGTCACTGCCGAAGACCGAGAGGCTGTTGTCGTACAGGGTCTTCCCGCTCGGCTGGGGGATCTTCTTCATTTCCTCGATCGAATTAGCCATGAGGCCCGTGAGGAACTGGTGGAGGATGGCGAGGATCGGCTTTTGGTACGTTTCGCCTTCGTGGCCGATGCCACTGAAGCCCGACTCTAGCGGTGCCTTTTCATACGGCGTGCCGACCAAAAGCTTGGTGAATTCTGGTAGCGTATCGTGCGAAAAGCCGCTGCCCACGTCCATGCCCAGCACGTTGCTGACACCGCACGTAATTCCGAGTGTCGCAATATTGTGTAGGGACTGCAGCGTGCTCACTGGCTCGCGTTGACCGTTGTCCGCTGCAGGCGCCGCCGGGGGTGTGCAGCTGAGCCCGCCCAAAGCCTTGTCGCGTTTTTCAAACTCCTCCATGGCGGCCAAGTAGGCGGCCAGCTTGCCGCGCTCTTCCACGCCGAACGACTTCTCAAGGCGTGCGACGTCGTCTTTCAAGCTATCAAAGAGGATTCGACTTTTTGCCGTGGACGCAGCGCTCGCCATGGCCTGACCAAACAGACTCTGAAAGAGCAAGGCTGGGCTTTGAATCGCCGGCTCAGGCTTGTTGCGGCCCGAGGCAAACAAGGCTGCACGCTGCGCTTCGGGCCGCGTGGAGGCGCCAATCAGAATCGACTTGCGCGGCAGGCCTTGACTCAAGGTTTCCGCAAGAAACTGATCGATCGTGATACCTCCTGGCATCGCATCGCCGGGCCCATCCCCAGGCGGCATACAGCTCATCGCCATGAACATCATGCCGTGCCCACCATCAACGGAAGGAACAGCGGACTGATTGGCCAGACCGTCCACGAGCAGCATGCGATCCTGATAAGGAGTGAGCGGCTTGAACGATTCTGGCATCGTCCACGCTTTCTGCTGAGCAACTGGCATCGCCACGGTTGGCATCACCACGCCGCCTTCACCGCCTTCGCGGAACACATCCGGAGGGAAATTCCATTGCCAATGAAGACCGTTGGCCACCATCACGAACATCGCAACTTTACGATCCGTGGCCTGCCCCTGCGCTTCTCCAATCAAGCTGCGTGCGATCGGAAACAGCAGGCTGGCGCCCATCCCTAACCCGAGCTTTTCTACGAAAGACCTGCGGCTAAAAGTGACCATGGTGTCTCCTCAGAAGCTCCGGTTCAGGAAGGAATCAGATGTGTAGAGAGCGGTGATGTAGTCCACAAAACTGCCGCCTCCGTCGACGTAGGCTTTTTGCGCGTTGGCCACGCTGCATTGATCGTATTCATCCTCTTGCCGGCCCAACATGTAGCGGAAGCCATTGCGCAGAAAGCACGTTTCTACTGTCTTGGAGTTGGAGAACAACTGCGACATCTCGACTCCGCCGTTGAAAGCCCCGTCGGCATCGCCTGCGCCAGAAATGGAACCGGTGGCATCAATGGGCTTGTTCGATTCAGCCATCGTGGTGCGGTAAGCGCCGTAGGTGTCGTAAACTTCGAGCGCGAGACCAATCGGATCCATGAGTGAGTGGCACGCGGCACAGCCGGGGGTGGTGGAGTGCAACACCAGCCGTTCACGCATCGTGCGATTCTCAGCCGACGGGAGCATCGGGACCTCGCTCAGTGGAATGGGGGGCACATCGCGACACAGCAGGCGCTCATTCACGAAGCGACCACGCCGCACCGCCAAGGTATCATCTAAGTTGCCATAGCCGGCGAGGAAGGCCGGATGGGTAAGGAAGCCCGAACGTTCGGTGGCCGGCGCCATGATCTTCTGCGGCGTCGGCGGATCCGGGTCGGCCGTTGCGGTGATGCCCATCGCGCCGTAAACGGCGGCCGTTGCGCAATCTGAATACTCGATGTTGCTGGTGAGCAAGGATTTCAGGAAGCCCGTTGTCGAATTCGTGGACCACAGATCATCCACGACTTTCTGAGCCTCGTTCACGACACGCATTTTCTGATATTCGCAGCCTGAGAACTTGTCCCCCGCTTTGCGAACATCCAAAAGGTGGCGCAAATCAAAATACTCCATGACGAAGTTGCGCCCACCCTTGCCGGCAGGTGTTGCCAGCATGCGAACCACTTGCGCTTTGATCTGGTCGGGGGCCGTGAGCGCACCTGTGGCCGCTGCTGCCCAGAGCTCGCCGTCCGGAGGATGCGACGTCAGCGTGTACGCCAGTGAGCTAGCGAGCTCGTAGGGCGTTAGCTTGCTTACGCCTGGAGTGGCCGCCACATCAACCCCAATTTCGGGCTGGAAAACGAACTGGGGCGCGATGAGCATGGCCTGGAAAGCCAGCGCCAAGGCTTCTTCCTTGCCCAGCATTGCCGCATTCGTCTTCGCCATCCCAGCATATTTGGTGACCTCGGCCGCATCGAGAGGCCGGCGGAAGAGCAGCGAGCCTTTGTCCTGAATGAGCGTGTCCACGCAGGCTTCAAAGCCCGCACCGGCGCTATCGGTAGCCCAACAGGTTCCTGCTTTGATGGCTTCCACCAACGCCTTGCTGGTAGCTTCCGTAGAATTCATTCCAAGCCGGAATTCGTAGTCATTAACACTGGTTGTGCCGGCGGTGGTGCTGTAGCGGTAGATGCCCTTCGTGGCATCTTGAAGCGGCACGGTGACGTTCTGAGGCAGGCACGTGGGGCCTTGATCCGCGAAATTGAATTCGCCTGGGCAGGTTGGGCGCAGCGGATCATTGCCAGCGCGGCGACCGCTCACGAGGTCTGAGATCGTGTTGCCGTACTGGTCGGGAGTTAATCGGGATAGGCGTCGAGGATACGGCGCCGACATCACCGGATCACAACTTGGTGCGCTGAACGGCTTCCTGGCGATCGCCATCACAGTCGACGTGGAACTCGACGTCGGGCTCGGGAGGGGATTGGTCACGGTGGAAGGTGTCGTCGGCAGCACGCTTGGAGCGCCGCCCGTTCCCGTGCTTGCGACTGGCGCGGTGTCCGTCGGCGAAGGTGCTGTGCCGTTCGGAGGGCTGGAGGTTGGCGACTGCGAGCACGCAAGTGCCGACAAAGCGGTGAACACGAAACTTAACCCGGCGAAGCGCATTTGAGTCGTCTCCAAACTGCGCCGCAAGGCATCGGCCTCGGCGCATGCTGAAATATACATTCCGGTCGGGCTGAACGTAGCCCTCAATTCGTGAGCCGCTCTGTCTGAAACCGATGACCCCGCACGGTACCGGGGGGGATAGACACGGATAGACACCCACACGCGGCCTAAAGCAACGCGTTGCTCATGGCGACTTGGGCGGCTCCGTTGGCTGAAGCCGTTTCTCGGAGCGCTCACGAACTTGAGCGCTCGCTTGCGAAATCTGCACCCACTCCGTGATGCGCTTTTGACGTTCGGTTGCCGTCGCCGCAAACCCTTTGCTCTCGCTGTTAGCTGCCACAAATTCCGCGTACGTTTTCCAGCGCGCGAGAGCCTGGTCATAGTTCTTCTGACGCTCGGCTAGATCGGCAAGAACAAATAAGAGCTTCGCTTTGAAGGCAGGCTCGCTTTCTGCAAACCGGAGGCCTGCATCGTAAGCGGCTTCAGCTTCGGCAAAGTCCCCCTTCGCAACTTGAGCCTGCCCCATTCGGTAATGCCCTAGGGGATTCTTAGGTATGGCGGTGATAGCTTCGCGGTAGGCGGCAACCGCTGCCGGAAAATCACGGGCTAGGTAAGCGGCATCTCCCTTTAACAACCGTTCCCAATACGCGTTGATCCCTTTTCGCCCTGCGGGATCGCGTCTGATCGGAGCGGCCGCTGCTCCCGCTGTCGTTGCGCCCGCTGTCTCTGCTTCCGCTGTCGTCGCGCCCGGCGTCGTTGTCTCCGCTTCGGCCGGAGTGACGTTCGGCTCAGCTGCTGCGCCGCGCACACTCACCAAGAAGGCCAAGGCAATCGCTCCCACAGCGCCGATTCGAAGCACGTTCATAGGAGCCAAGTTAACAGATTCCGGGACCCGTGGTCCACGCCCTGATCCATCCCTGATCAGGTGGTCCCAGACTTCCGTGACCTCTACCTAAAAAGTCGAACAGGAGGTAGTAAGCATGCTTACTACCTTACGCGGAACGAAAAGGGTCGCTCCCCCGGCACGCCTACGGCGCGATCCAACCGAAGGCTTGCCGCTATCACGGTTCATCACCGGGGCGACTGAACCCCGGGCTCCACTGGCATCACCCGGAGCGCTTGGCCTAGGATGCCTCGGTTGGCTGAGTCTGGTCGCTTAGTTTCGCCCTTCCCGTGGCACACGATCCCCCGCACGAACGGGGCGTCGGGGAGCCTGCATGCCCAGCTTTTGCAATGGTTCCACGACAACATTCACGCGCACCGCGTGGCCAGCAGCATGGGTTCACTGCTGAGCGGCACGGTGGAGCTCAGTGCTGAGACCGTCCACGCGAGTGCTGAAGATTCTTTATTGGCCGGACTCTACGGCCCTGTTTCTTTCGAAACGATCGAAGGTTGGCGATTTGATCTGTTTGCGGAGACGGCACTCATCTTGTTGGCGTTGCGGCGCGTTTTTGGAAAACCCCTCAAAGGCATCGCGCTCAATGCAACGCTGGACCCCAGTCTGAACGGCGCATTCGGGGCAGTGGTGTTCGAAGGCCTGCGCCGTGCGGGAAGCGAAGCCGGCCTATTTCTGCAAATTTCACCTGAGAACCCCGACTCCGCACCAGATACGCGGACAGTCGGGCACTCAAACAGCACTTTTGTTCACCGGTTTTTTCTTAAGGTCAAAGTGGATCAGCAAGGTTATCGCTTGTGCGTGCGCGCCACCGCGGGCCGGTTGCCATTACTCAACGTGCACCTGCCACAGCAACAACTCTTGGACAGACTCGGCACGCTGCCCCTCACGCTACCGGTCGTCGTGGCACAATCACAAGTATCGCGCGTCGTTCTGGCGCAGTTGGCGGTCGGCGACGCTTGGCTCCCGAGTGAAGGCTGGCTATTGGACCCACAAAAGGACGGTCACGCTTGGCTGATCCCTCCTTGCGGCGAGGAAGGGATGGCAGTGTGGCGTGCGCCCGACGGGACGCTTAGGCTTGAGGCTAAAGTAGGTAATTTTCCATGGGATATCGACATGATTGAAACTTCAGAACTTGCAAACGCAGCCTTAGAGGCACCCGTTGTGGTGCGGGTTGAGCTGGGCGCCGTGACGCTCAGTGCTCGAAAATGGGCTGAGCTTCAGCCAGGAGATGTGCTGACAACGAACCAGCGGCTCCTCACGCCAGCCACGCTCCGAGTGGCTGGGCAGCAGGTTGCCACCGGGGAATTGGTCAATGTGGAGGGAGAATTGGGCATCCGCATTCTCACCATCGACACCCATGATTGATGTATCCCCAAACGCCGAGAATTCAGCGCCGCGCATTGCTGACGCACTGACCAGTGTTCGAAACCGCATTCGAGCAGCTCTAATTGCCGCGAACCGAGCGACGGACGAGGCTCAACTGATTGCGGTCTCGAAGAGAAAACCAGTGGAGCTGATCCGTGAAGCCTATGCTGCGGGTCAGCGTGATTTTGGCGAGAATTATGTGCAGGAGTTATTGACTAAAGCCGAAGCCTGTGCGGACCTCGTGGGCATACGTTGGCACATGATCGGGCACCTCCAGAAAAACAAAGCACGCCACACCGTGACCGTCGCCTCGGCGGTGCATAGCGTCGACAGCGTGGGACTCGCCCAAGAATTGGGTAAACGACGAGCCAGCGTACACGCCGAAACCGGCGCTCGCGTTCTGCCCCAGGGCTTGAGTCATCACCCCGAGCGTCTCGGGATCCTCGTCGAAGTGAATGTTGGCGGAGAACTCCAGAAAACAGGCTGTGCCCCCGGGGAACTTCCAGGAATTTTGGGGGCCATCGAGGCTGAGCCAACACTGGAGCTGCTCGGACTCATGACCGTGCCGCCCTTCACCGAAAATGCTGAAGCTTCGCTGCCGTACTTCGAGCAACTTGCTCTGCTGCGTGAGCACTCGGGGGGAGTTAGCCGACTCCCACACCTCAGCATGGGCATGACCCATGACCTCGAGTACGCGATTCGAGCAGGGAGCACGCTGGTGCGCGTGGGGACCGCCATTTTCGGGGAACGCGCCTAAAAAGCATACCGCGCATGACCAAGAAACGCCCTTCCCCTGGCCAGCCCACGCTCCTTGAGTCGTTAGCCACAAGTGGCAAATTCGGAGCACCTCGTGCGCCGCTGGCTGACCGCATGCGTCCCTCGAATCTTGCGGAGCTGCTGGGGCAGGAAAACCTGGTAGGCAAGGGGAAGCTCCTGCGGCAGGCGATCGAGAAGGATCGTTTGGTGTCGATGATTCTTTGGGGTCCTCCCGGATCGGGCAAGACGAGCCTCGCCGCTGTTGTCGCACGTGCCACGCAATCCGAATTTGTGCCTTTCAGCGCTGTTTTGAGCGGTTTGCCTGAGCTCAGGGAAGCGATCGCTGAGGCGCGTGAACGCCGCTCCTATCAGGGCAAGCCGACCGTGCTCTTCGTGGACGAAATCCACCGCTTCAACAAGAGCCAACAGGACGCGTTCCTGCCGCATCTTGAAAACGGCACCATCACATTGATCGGCGCCACGACGGAGAATCCATCGTTTGCGGTCAACGCCGCATTAATTTCACGCTGCCGTGTTTTTCGGTTGGAAGCCCTGACCGATCCCGATCTGCTAGCGCTCCTCAAGCGTGCCTTGAGCGACGAACGGAATGGGCTCGGCAAGCTCGAACTTTCGGCGACTGACGAAGTCTTGCTCACCATCGCACGCACCGCACGAGGTGACGCACGACGCGCCCTCGGAATACTTGAAACCGCGGCACAGCTCGCGCACGGCTCGGACTCGGAACTGCTCCTCTCGCACCTGGAGCGTGCTAGTGAAGACGCCACGCTGCTTTATGACAAAGCTGGCGAAGAGCACTACAATGTAGCGAGTGCGCTCATCAAATCGCTGCGCGGCACCGATCCGGATGCGAGCCTTTATTGGCTGTTTCGAATGCTAGAAGCCGGCGATGATCCGCTCTTCTTGCTCAGACGCCTGATCATTTTTGCCAGCGAAGACATTGGCCTCGCCGATCCTACTGCACTCAGCGTTGCGGTGAACGCGGATGCCGCATTCAGAAGGATGGGCATGCCGGAAGGCATCTACCCGATCGCTCATGCTTGCCTGTATTTGGCGAGCGCTCCGAAGTCCGGCGCTGTCAAAGAAGCCATCGCCAAGACGCGCGCAGCCATCGAACAATATGGTGCGCTCCCCGTGCCCAAAAAGCTCAGAAATCCGGTGACCTCGCTGATGAAGCAAGAGGGCTATGGCAAAGACTACCGCTATGCGCACGACTTCAGCCAAGGCTACGTGCCCGGAGAAACCTATCTGCCGGAGAAGCTGGTGGGTTCTCGCTTTTACACACCCACAGAACGGGGCTTTGAGAAGCGTATCTTTGACAAGCTGAAGGCGCTCCGTGAAGCGAACGCTGTGGCGTCCCCTGCGAGCGAGAAGTCCGAGCAGCGGTCGGACAGCAAGAAACCCGACCTATAAGCGGTTCCTAGGATGAGCCCTGTGCCTCTGGGGAAAGTCTGCCGAGATACGGCAAATTTCGGTACTTCTGTGCATAATCTAGCCCGTAACCCACCACAAATTCGTCCTCAATCGTAAACCCGAGAAAATCAATCACCAGCGCCCGCTGCATGCGCGAAGGCTTGTGCAAGAGTGAGGCAACGCGCAGGCTCTTGGGATTACGAGCTCGGAGCAGGCTCAGCAGATAATCCAGCGTTAATCCAGTATCGACAATGTCTTCAATGATCAGCACGTGTTTGCCGTCCACGGGGCGCGTCAGATCGAGCGTGATCTGCACGACACCGCTCGACACCGTGTCATCACCGTAGCTTTGGACGCCGAGAAACTCGACTTCGACGGGAAGGTCGATCTCGCGCGCGAGATCTGCCGCAAACACAAAACTTCCCTTGAGCACCGGCAGGAGAATCAAGGGTTCGCCTTGATAAGCCAAGGTGATTTCCCGACCCAGCTCCGCAACACGGGCACGGAGCTGCTCCTTGGAAATCAGTGGTTCAGGGGGCGGTGCCAAAGGTTCCCATCAGTACCATGCCGGAAGACGCTGCGGAACGACCTTCAGGCCTGGCCTGGACGCCGAGGCCGCGCTAGCTTTCGGGCCATGTTTGGGCAGTGGCTGAAAGGTATTGGAGAAGCACGCCGGCAAACTGCCGACGCTTCGGAGCTGGACCGTGTGGTTCGCGCAGAGCTGCGTGAGGCCGACGAAGAAACCGTCTTGGTGGTGAGTGCCATTGTGGGGCTCTTGGGCACGATCGCTTACGCCGATCGCGACTATTCCGAAGCCGAAAATGACAAGGTTCTCGAAGAGCTCCACCGCGTCACTGGCCTCAGCCAGGAAGGAGCCGCAAGTATCGCGCGCGTCTTGAAGCAGCACATGGTGGAGGTGGCTACCGTCCAAGCGCCGCGCTATGCACGCACCTTGCTTGAGCTGGCAGACCGAGAACTGCGCTGTCAGGTCTTGAGCGTACTGGTCGGCATCGCTGCAGCAGACGAACAGATCACCACCGCAGAGACGAACTCACTCCGCCAACTCACGACCGCACTCGGCCTCACGCAAACCGACTACAACGAGCTTCAATCCGAACACCGCACGCGGCTCTCAGTGCTCAAGAACGGCTGACAACGAGCGGCGCTATTCAACCCCCAATAGCTCCTCAGCGCGCGGGTGCGAAAGCTGACATCTTCACGGAACTGCCATCCGTCTCCCAGACCAACGCGCCACTGATATCCGTGCGAAACACGGCCGCTCCGCTCGCATTCAAACGCTCTAACGCTTCTGCATGCGGGTGCCCAAAACGATTCCGAAACCCGGTGCTCACCACCGCGACCTCGGGCTTCACCGCCTCCAGAAATTCAACGTTGCTCGAGGTTCGGCTGCCGTGATGACCGGCCTTCAGAAAATCTGCCTTCAGCTCCTTCCCGAAATGTTGCGCGAGCGCTCCCTCCTCGGCCTTCTCGGCATCGCCGATCGAAAGCGCTACCCGACTCCCGTATTGAAAACGTAAAATGATTGAATTGTCGTTCGTGTGCCGATTTTGGTCAAAGTCCGGACAGGGTGCGAGCACGCGGATGACCGCAGCGCCGGCCACGAGCGGCGAGTGGCAGAGATCCGGTGGATAGCGCACTTTCGTTCCTTGGCTGCGCAGCACCTTGAGCAGCTCAACATAGGGGGCCACATGCTCGGCTTCACCTTCATGTGTTGTCCAAAACTCCTTCACCCTCAGGGCCTTTGCCACCGCGAGCAGACCCATAAAATGATCCGGATGGGGATGTGACAACACCAAGACATCGATCGCTGAGCGCCGACGAGCGCGGAGCGCCGGCAAAATCACCGATACCCCAGGATCTACCGGGCTACCCACGAATCCGCCGCCATCGATCAACATCAAGCGCCCATCGGGGAGATCAATTAGCGCAGAATCCCCCTGACCTACATCCAGTGTGGTGATGCGCAGGAGCTTGCTCGGGGCCGCCTGCGCCCGAGTTGTGAACTCTATCAGCGCCAATGCAGCCAGCGCTCCAACGCCCAGCTGAAGACGACGGCTCAGGAACCAGCGCGCCCCCGCGCCGCCCTTCCCCACCAACATCCAAGCGAGCACGCCAAGCAGCACCGCGATACGATGCCAAGCCGTTGGATAGGGCAACGGAACAGCCAACCACGATTGCGACGCGGTGAGGTGCGCCACTCCCTGAACCGCAAGCAACGCGCCCGACCCCACCAGAGCTAGCCCCTGTTCGAGTGCCGGCAACCAAGCGCACACGGCGTGCAGCAAACACACGGGCAGCGCCACCATTTCGCCAATCGGCCCCGCCACCAGATTGCCGACGATCCCCAACGCCGAAACTTGCTCGGACATTAACGCCAAGATCGGAATACAGGGCAAAAGAGCGCTCACGGTGGCTCGAACTCCCGCTTCGATGAAGCGCACCGCGGCGAGCGACCGCCAGCCCACGGCTTCGCTGCCTGACGACGACCACAGAATGAGACCCACAGTTGCTGCGAGCGAGAGCAAGAACGACACGTCGAAAGCCACCAGCGGATCGAACACGGCGCCCACGGCCATCGTGGTACCCAAAACCCTCTGCCCGTTGACTTGCCGACCGAGCGCTCTGGCTCCAAACGCTGCCACCAGCATGTACGCCGCGCGAAACGCTGACCCGCTACCGCCTGCAAAATCGGCGTAACCCAACGCCAATACCGCACCCGCCAACGCGGACAGGCGCGCGACATCATAGCGCAAGGCGATCGGCTCCAGACGCACCAGAACTGCCCGCAGGGCGCGCACCAGCATGACCACGGCGAACACCAAATGCGTGCCGCTCACCGCGAGCAGATGCGCTAAGCCACTCTGCTTAAAAGCGGCATCATCCTCCAACGCCAGATCATTCTCTCCAAGCACTAACGCACGGGCCAACGGTTCAGCTTCTGGCGAAAAAGTCGCTAAGATCCGCTCGCGCACCCGGAAGCGCCAGCCATCGACCAGCGCAGCCAGACCCGAACTTTTCTCGACCACACTCACGCTCAACGCTCCGCCCACGAGCGTGGCTTTCTTGCGCGCAGCGAACGGCGTGGGATCCGTAGCATCGACGTTGCGAAACAGCTGGAGCGGGCCCAGCTGAACATTGGCCTCAATGCGATCACCCCGTGCCAGCGTGCGTGGACCTCCATACAGCCTGAGCACACGCTCGCCATCAAAAACTTTTGCATCGCACTCGACCCGCTCCGCCTCGACCCAATAGCGCAGCGCACCATGCAACCACTCGGGCGATGTGGACACCTTGCCCTTCACTGTACAGCGCGCCGCGCCACCCACCTGCGCTCGAGCGGACACCCGCGCTTCCTCAAACTCGGCGAGCGTGCGCACCCCACGCCACCAGCCCAATCCCCATACCAAAACGGCCACTACGAACAGCCAAGCACGATACCGCGCCCGCAACAGCCACAGCACGCCCAAGGCACCCGTGCACGCAGCCACCGGCGCCACAGCGGCCGCCCCAGCGAAGAGGAGCGCTGCCCCGAGCAGCAGAATGGGGTCCAGGCGGGGTGTCACGCCACGGCGAATGCCAATTCCGCGCCAAACGCTTTAGGGCAGAAAACACGCGATAACTTAGCGCATTGATTGGGTCTACCCGCCTGCGTCTTCCGACCACGGCTGTCCGCCGGACAGACACCCCCCAACAACCGGCCGCCGCACGCTACCGATCGGCACTCCGCACATCGATCAATACCTCAACCGACTCAGGCGTGTTGTCCTCCGCCAGCGCATCGATCGGAATCACCACCTTGGCGCGGACCGAACCCGAACTGGTGAAGCTATTGAGCGAGACCGGTTCCGTCAAAACGCTCGCGAAGCGACCGCGATCTGCACGCCGCACCCGAATCATGACCGCTGCCGGACGCACCCGGAACCGCTCCAACACCACTCCCGGAGGAAGGGCCCCACTGGTGCGTGGGCGAACGGGCAGCGCGATGGCCACCGTTTGATGTGCCACCACCACGACACGCCGCGGTTGAATATCATTCACCGAAAGGCCAGGCGGAAGCGTGAGCATCTCAGGCCGAACGGTGAACACCTCCTCACCTTCTCTTAGGCGGGTGGCATCGAGTGAAAGTGTGAGCTGCTGATCGAAGCGCGCAAAGGCTCGCACCGACCCTGAAAGCGTGACGCGCACCTCACGGGGTTTTGGCTCTTCGACCACCCAATCGCCTGGGATCCCTGAAAATGCGATGGGCGCAGTGATGACACGCAATGTGGATTCAGATTCGTAGGTCATCAACGCCGACCAGGCGAAGAGCGTGAGTGCGAGTGCGAGTGCCTTGCTACGAAAATCCCCGAACAATCGACTTGCGAGTGTCTTTTCCTTGGGTCGCTCCGTTATGACAATGGGGAGCAAACGATCTTTCAGCGCCTGCTGACTGGACATAGGCGTTAACTCACCACGCTGAGCAATCGAAACCTGGCCGCGCTCCTCGGAGACCACGATCACGAAAGCATCGCACTGTTCACTCAGGCCAAGCGCCGCCGCATGCCGAGTCCCGAAGGCGTGATCGGCGTGCCCAGAAAGTGGCAAGCGTGCACCAAAACGCTCCACGCGATTGTCCACGATCACGACCGCGCCATCATGACCCGGCGAACTCGCATCAAATAGGCTCTTCAGGAGTTCGAGGCTGGGGTCGCCATGCAATGCGATACCGGCACTCAAAAAGCGGTCAAGCGGGTCTCGACCCTTGATCACCATCAACGCGCCCGTCTTGTGCTGCGCCAACTCAAAAGCAACCTGCACCAAAGTACGCGTCACCGAGGGCAGAGCATCTTCGGAATCCTTCCTCTTGAGCAAGAGGCTTCCAGCACCGAGCCGTTCGAACCCACGCCGCAGGTCATCTTGAAAGATGATGAGGAGCCCAACGGCAGCTACCGTGAGCAATACCTGAAAGATGCCTAGTGTGAGGCCGAGATCCAAGAAGCGAGCCAGAAAATAGACCGCTGCGAGCACTGCAACCCCCACCAAGACCGGCCGCGAACGGGTCCGCCGCAACGTGGAGATCAAGACATAAGCGAGCGCCCAGACAATGCAGATGTCCAGAATGTCCGAAGGCCTCAACGACGCGAAAGCGTGCAGCATGCGGCTGAAGCTCCTTGGCATCGCTTCAGTGCTCGCTCAAAAGAGCACGCTGCTCATGCGCTGAACCCCAGCGCCGAATCAGGAGTGCCAAGAGGCATACGCTGCCGGCCACCAAGCTCCAGAGCACGAAATGGCCGTGCTCAATCAACCAGCCTGAAAGCGGCGCGGCCAAGATGCTGGCCACCGATGCCAAGCTCTGGCTCAACCCGAGCACCACGCCCTGCTCGTGAGCTGCCGCCGAACGAGAAAGCAAGCTCGTGAGATTCGGGCGTAACATGGCGTTGCCTGCGGCGATCAGTACGGTGGCCAGAATCAAGTACGCCAAAGGTTCGATGTGCGGCAACATCAGGAATCCTCCGCCCAGCGACACCAAGCCAACAGCAATCAGAGGCGCCTCACCAAAGCGCCGGACTAACCTGCCTAGAAGGCCACCCTGAATCACAATGCCCACCGCTCCCGCAAGACCATACAGGAGCCCGATTTCCTTAGCGGCGAACGCATGCCCCTCCCACATGTAGCGTCGCTCAGCGAACAGCGCGAAGCCGCTCATGAACATCGAGAACACGAACAGATACAAGAAAAATTCGACTAAAATCCCACCCACAACGGGTGTCCGAAAGTAGCGACCCCAAAGAGCGAAATCGAACGCGGAAGGCCGTTTGCCAGCCGGAAGGCCAGCCCCTTGAGATGCCACCGGCCGCACACCCTTCGGCAACAACGTGGCCGTACACACGATGCTCGAAGCGGAGAGTCCGGCAGCCGCCAAGAAAGGCGCGGCATAGCCGAAGTGAGACAGTGAAGCTGCGATGGTGGGGCCCAACATGAAGCCAACGCCAAACGCGATGCCGATAATGGCAAATGACTTGGCGCGATCTTTCGGCGCCGTATTATCGGCAATGTAGGCCTGCGCCACACTGAGATTGCCCGCCGTGAAACCATCGATGATGCGCCCCAAGAACACCACCCAGAGCGCAGGCGCAAAAGCTATCATCAGAAATCCCGCCAACGTGCCGCACTGGCTCACGAGCAGCACCGGCCGCCGCCCCCACCTATCCGAGAGCCCTCCCAGGATTGGGCCGGCGATCAGCTGGCAAAATGCGTACGCTGGCACCAAGAGTGAGGCCATGAACGCGGAAGCTCCAAAACGCTCGGCGTAGAGCGGCAACAAAGGCAACACGATCGTGAGCCCCAGCACATCGACCAGAACAATCAGAAAGATCGGGTAAAGGGGATTGGCTGGAGCGGGGCGCGTGGATTCCGCCATGGGAAGCACTCATCCTCCGATGCGGGGCGCTTGGCAACGCGGAGGGGGTTTGTGGCTGCCGAAGGGCGCTGGATCAGCTTGAAGCTATGCTGAAGCGGAAATAGCAGGGGGACCAATTCCCACCACAGCTCCTGAACGGCACCGCACGAGGGCTCAGCCCTCGTGCTCACGTGAGGATGCTTAACTCGCTTGTTTTTACGGAGCGGGAACGGGCGTGTAGATGTTGCCGGCGTGGCAAAAGCCGCAGGGTGAAACCGTAGCGCCGGCGCCAAAAAACGGCGTAGCCATGTTGTCCGATGGCGTCCCGCCGCAAAGTGTCTTGTCGGCGTCGCAATAATACGCCCACTCAGCGTAAGCTCCGGGCTTCTTCAACATCACAGCGTGGCCCACGACCGCGTCCGCTTTGTAGAACTCCTTCACTGCCATACTGCCCGTGACCTGGGGCGGACCTGCCACCTGCTTTGGCGGCACAGAGTTATCGAATACCAAGCCATTTCCAGCTTTAGCTGACGCCTGCAAGGTATCATTGAACCAAACTCGAACTGAGGCGTCCCCGTGCCCTGTGCCCGGCTTTAGCACGCGAGGAGCGGCAACATCAGACTTCCAAGGCGCGGCCTTAAACGTCCCCGCCATGATAAGCGCTTTGATGGCATCCGCCGTCGCTTCGGTCATCGCGCTGCTTCCACCTGTCGCGCTGCCACCACCGGTTGCTTTGCTTCCACCCATCGCGCCTGTCGCACCGCCCGTGTTGGCTTTGCCTCCTGTTCCGGAAGCAGTTGATTCTGGGTCGCTTGAGCAACCGAACGAAACCAAGGAAGAAAGCGATGCGCCTAAAAGCAAAGACCAGCGGAGATTCAACATGGTCCGGACTTTATGCTCGGAGCTCGCTGAGCGCCAAGAAAAAGGATGGAGCCAGAGGAATACCTGTGCCGGCCCAAAGGCCTGCAACCCCGATCCGCGCTCACGACCGGACAGCCCCGGCCGCAGTATCATCCTCGCTCGGGAAGAACTCCTGTCCTTGCAAGAGGGGAAGGTCTTCGCTCAACGCGAGGCCATGTTCGCACCACTCATCAGAATAGGAGAGTGACACGCCACGGGGTGCGCGGCTTAGCTTGATTGCACCGATGAACACCGGCTTTTCTGGGTTAGCCAGCCACCAAAGATAAAGTTGGTCCTGCGGCTGGTACCGAATTGCGGCGGCTTCCTTCATGCGACCGACCGTACCGTTCTGCGCTTCAGAGCACGCCGCACCTCCCGCTCGAGAGCACCCGAATCATGCTTTGGATCCGCTAGCTCCACGAGCGCCTGCGCCCGCCCTATCATCCACAGGGCAGTCACGTAGACTCCTATTGCAACTCCTGGCTCACCGCGCTCCATGCGAATCAGTGTGGGTACCGAGATACCGAGGCGTTTGGCCCAAACGCGTTGTGTCTCGTTGCGCCGATATTTCCAACGACGAGCCGGTCTGAGCGCCTTCGCCCATACCCAATCCATCCCCAGAAACACCCTGACACTCGCCATATACATTCCCGAAACATGGGCGGCGCCAGACTCCGGACACATTCCCGAACCCGGAGGTCTCATCATCATGCTCAATCGCCGAACCTGGCTTTCTGTCCTCGTTGCTTTTCCGTTGGCCCTTGCGGGCTGCCAAAAAAGCACCCCTCCGGCTCCCCAAGAGACTCCTCAGGCAGCGAAACCTGCGGAGACGCTGAACGCCGCAAAGGCTCAAGCGCCTGCTCCAACCCAAGGCAAGCCGCTCACCATTGCCTATAGCGATTGGCCTGGTTGGGTTGCTTGGGAGATCGGCATCCAAAAGGGTTGGTTCAAGGAAGCTGGCGTTGAGGTCGACTTCAAGTGGTTTGAATACGTCCCTTCTATGGAGGCCTTCTCAGCCGGCAAGGTCGACGCGGTGACCATGACGAATGGTGATGCGCTCGTGACCGGTTCGAGCGGAGCGCCCAGCGTAGCCATCCTGATTAACGACTATAGCAATGGCAATGACATGCTGGTGGCCAAGCCGGGCATCAACAAACCAGCTGATCTGAAAGGCAAAAAGGTGGGCGTGGAAGTGGGATTCGTGAGCCACCTCTTGCTCATGAATGCACTCAAGGCAGGCGGCCTCACCGAGAGTGACATCAAGATCGTGAACGTTCCAACGGACCAAACGCCGCAAACCTTGAAATCTGGAACGGTGGACGCCATTGTTGCGTGGCAACCGAACAGCGGAGCCGCTCTCCGCGAAGTCCCCTCGGCTAAGGCCGTATTCACGAGCGCCAACGTGCCCGGCCTGATCTATGACGTGCTCAGCGTTTCGCCCAAGAGCCTCACCGAACGCCGCGAAGATTGGAAGAAGGTCGTCGGGGTTTGGATGCGCATCGCTGACTTCATCAAGGACGAGAAGAATGCTGATGAGGCCGCTAAGATCATGAGCGCGCGTGTGGGCCTCAAGCCTGAAGAGTACAAGCCCCTGATGAAGGGCACTTTCTTCCTCGATCTCGCCGGCAATCAGAAACACTTCACCCAAGGCGACACGCTCGAGTCCATCTACAATTCGACCGATGTCGTCAATCAATTCCAGGTCTCGAATAAGGTCTACAAGGCGGCGGTTGTGATTGAGCCCTACTTGGATCGCTCACTCGTGGATGAGCTGGCCAAGGCCAAGAACTGAGCTCCGGCTCACCCTTCGCTAGAAACAACGGGAGTGTTGTCGAGTGGCTCGGTCCAACCTGTTCGCGGTGCGCAAGGAGTTACCCACCCAGGTTCGTTTAATGCTCGTGGCATTCGCGTTTGTGCTGCCACTCGTGGCGTGGAGCATCGTCAGCTACGTGCCATTCGTTTGGCACCCGCTCGTGCTCGTTGAAAATGCCGGCGATACCAGCGTTGCCGGCTCTTACTCGTATGTTGAGGTTGGGCAGCTGATCGAGAAAGAAGCCTTCGACGCCCGCAATCTTGAGCTTGCGAAAGCAGGCGCCAAGTTGGCGCGAGGCACTCCTGCCAATCCGATCTATCTGCCCGCTCCGCATGAAGTCGCCCGGGCCTTCTACACGGCTTTCACCACCGCTCCGGAGCGCACCGGCGATAAGTGGTTGCATGAAAGCCTGTGGCACAGCTGCCGCATCATCTTTGCGGGCTTCTTTTACGCGGCTATCCTGGGCGTTCCGCTCGGGATCTTGTGCGGCACGTTTGGCTTCTTCTCGAAGCTATTTGAGCCTTTCGTGGATTTCGTACGCTACATGCCAGCACCGGTTTTTGGGGCGCTCGCCGTGGCGGTGGTGGGGCTAGAGGACGAGCCCAAAATTGCGATTATTTTCATTGGCACGTTCTTCCAGATGGTGCTCGTGGTCGCCAACACCACGCGCCAGCTGGATCTCGCGCTGCTGGAGGCTGGGCAAACCCTGGGCGCCAAAAACCGCCAGCTGCTGCGCTACATTGTGATCCCTGGCATCTTGCCGCGCCTGTATCAAGACATGCGGATCTTGATCGGCTGGGCTTGGACATATCTCGTGGTTGCCGAGCTGATCGGTGAAAAATCTGGCATCAGCGCGTTCCTGTATCAGCAGCAGCGCTATCGCCACTTCGACAATGTCTATGCTTCGATCATCATGATCGGGATGATCGGTTTATTGACCGATCAGGTGCTCGCCTTTGTGGGTGGCTTCCTGTTCCCTTGGGAAGGTGAAGGCACAGGCGTGGCGCGTTGGCTCAAGTCGAAGCTCGCCAAGCGTGCCCAGATCCCGAAAGAGAAGGCCCGCGCTCAAGAGCGTTTGGCAACTCACCCATCTCCTACTGAAGAGGCGTCTCCATGAGCCAAGCCACGCTGACCCCTGCTGAAGATCGGCTGCTTTTACCGGATTATCGCGAACAAGCCCCGGCTATCGCTGAGTACTTTGGCGAAATTCGGCGGCGACCGGTAGTGATGAGCGTGGAGCAGCTGACGCGTCGCTTTGAAAGCTCACGTGGAACCATCACGGCTCTTTCAGATATCAGTTATGATGTTCGGAAACGTGAGTTCATCTCGGTGATCGGGCCTTCAGGCTGCGGGAAGTCCACCCTGATCCGGATCCTCGCGGGGCTCGATCATCCGACCGAAGGTAGTGTGCTCTTGGATGGCAAGCCCGTGCATGCTCCAGGCGCTGACCGCGGCATGGTGTTCCAGGGCTACACGCTTTTTCCCTGGTTAACGGTTCGAAAGAATGTGGCTTTTGGCCTACGCATGAAGGGGCTAAAGGCACGCGCCGTTGATGAGCAAGTCGATCGTTGGCTGGATATTGTAGGCCTAACGCGTTTCGAAAGGCACTACCCGCATCAGCTTTCAGGCGGCATGAAGCAACGCGTGGCGATCGCGCGAGCCCTCGCCAATGAGCCACGGATCTTACTCATGGACGAGCCCTTCGGCGCACTCGACGCCCAAACTCGCGCCAGCATGCAGGCGCATCTGTTGCGCATCTGGCAAAGCGTGGATGTGACGATTCTCTTCATCACGCATGATTTGGACGAAGCCATTTACCTTTCTGATCGCATTGTGGTGCTCAGCGCCAATCCTGGGCATATCCGCGAGATCATCGAAGTGAATGTGCCGAGGCCGCGCGCGCCCTCACAGTTTCTAACCGGGCATTTCCTTGCCACCAAAAAGCGACTAGAGGAGCTGATACATCCTCCCCGCCCCACCACCGATAAAAGCCACGAGGACTTAGAGAACTAACATGTCATTCTACCTGCGACACGCACCCGGCCGTCGAAACCACACTCGCGCTTTGCCGGATGTGACCCAATTCAACGGCTACAAGGCTCAAGATTCCGAAGCGCTGCTCCCCACCACGCAGTGGGATGCGGAGTGTCGTCGCGGGCAGGAATTGGGCCTCATGCCCGCTGATTCCATTGAAGACAAACGCGAGATCAGCTGCTTTCAGCGCGGGGAATTGCCGCATTGGTCCGGCATCAACACCTTCATGAAGACGCCGTACTTGGAAGATGTACGCCGAGTCGGCGAGTACGACGTGGCGATTCTGGGCGCGCCGTTTGATGTGGGCACCACCTATCGCTCGGGCACGCGCTTTGGACCCCAAGGCATTCGCCGTATCTCTTCGCTCTACACGCCCTATAGCTTCGAGCTCGGCATCGATCTGCGGGAGAGCCTGAAAATCTGCGACTTGGGCGATATCTATTGCCCCGCGAACATCACCAAATCACACGACCAGATCAGCAAGGGCGTCGCCTACGTGCTTTCCCAAGGCACGTTGCCGATCATCTTGGGCGGCGATCACTCTATCGGCTACCCCACTGCACGAGGCATCGCCGAGTGCGTCGAAGGCAACGTGGGTATCATCCATCTCGATCGCCATGTGGACACCCAAGAGAAGGACATGGATGAGATCATGCACACGTGTCCGTGGTTCCACGCCACGAATATCCCGAATTGCCCGCCCGCCAACTTGGTGCAGCTCGGCATCGGCGGTTGGCAATGTCCGCGCCCGGGCGTGAAGCATGGGCGCTCGATGCGCACCACGATCATGACGGTGGAGGATATTGAGCAGCTCGGCATCGAAAAGACACTGGAGATTGCGCTGGAAGTGGCCTGGAAGGGCGCCAGCGCCGTCTTCCTTTCGCTCGATATCGACAGCGTGGATGCGGGCTTCGTGCCGGGTACGGGTTGGCCGGAGCCAGGCGGCTTCTTGCCGCGCGAAGTGCTCGCTTTGCTGCGCGGTGTGGCTAAAGAAGGAATTGTCGGGATGGAAGTCGTCGAAGTGGCGCCCCCGTATGACATCTCAGACATCACTTCGCTGTTAGCGGTGCGTGCGATCTGCGATGTGCTGGGCGCCATGGTTCAGCATGATCGCATCGGCGGTCGTTTGAAGGCCGGCTGAGGTCACAGGGTCCGCCGTTGAGCCAGCCTGCGTTCTTGCTGTTGGGGGATTTGGGCGTAGGCTCGCCTGGGCTCTCGAGCTTGCGAGCCCGAACCGAGAAGGTGCTCGGATTCTCTCCACTCATCTCTACAGGTTACCTTCCCAACCGTGTTGACGCACGCGCGGGATTTGGAACCTGGGAGGCTGATCCCAGCAAAAACCCCGTGATTGCAGCACTTTCCGCGCTGGCTAGCGCAGGCCACGGCGAGATCTTCGTGCTCCCTGTGCGCCCGGATCTTGGGCTCACCGAAAAGCAGATCATCACCGAAGCAGTTCGGGAAACTCAGCGGAGCTTTCCAGGTACTCAAGTTCATTACGACGCGCTGGAGCCCTGCCATCCACTCTTGCTCTCGGCTTATGTGGAGCATGCCGCCCAAGCGTTGCATACGCTGAACCCTTCGGGGCCCGGCCAATTGGGGATCCTGCTCGTTGCGAGCGGGGAAGACGACGCGCTGCCGCGTGCCAACAGTTACCAACTCATGCGCTTGCTCTGGGAACAGCTGGGCGTCGCGAAGGGCGACGTGGCGTTTATCCGGCATGCGAAAACACCGGTGCCCGAACAGCTCGATGCTTGCCTCGCCACCGGCCTTTCTTGGGTCGTCGTGCCGCAATACTTCGAACCCACCGAGCACTTTGAATTTCTACGCGTCATCTACGAAGATTTCGTGCGGCGGCATGAGCTCGGCTCAGCCTGGGCACTCGCCCAACCCATCGGAACCCACCCCGCCTTCGCGGCCTGGCTCGAGCAGCGCTTGATCCGGCTTTGGAAAGAACATCGTAGCAAGCTCGAAGCGCGCGAAACTTCAAAAAAGCCCAGAGATTTGGCCGAAGGGCTGCTCCATTCGCCCTCCGGCACTTCTCCGATCCTGACCGATGCACCACTCGCTCCAAGCTATCCTGGAGCCTGGCTGGGCGAGATCCGTGACCCCAAAGAGCTCACACATCTTATTCAGCAGACGGGTATCGAAGGTGATCGAATCTTTGTGAAGGTAACCTGGCACGGCTACGCACAGGGCACCTACACGGATCCGGTAGCACTTGAGGCACTGCTTCAAGCAATTCCTGGCCGGGCAGTGATCCTTGAAGGGCACACTTCGGGCCGCAATCAAGGCGGAGCCGATTGGGATTGGGAAACCGAGAGTCAAGAACACCGTGCTTGGATCGTGCAGCAGGATCGCGACTATCTGGAGCGCACCGGGATTCTGGACGTGCTCAACCGTCACGGAGCCACGTACTTGAACATCACTGAAGCCTGGTGGGATGGGGCCTGCGCACCAAAAGAACAAGTGGCGGCGCTCTTGGACGAAGCGGGCGTTACGCTCAGATTTCCAGAGCTCACCGAGTACATTCCACGGATCTTCCTCGAGTATCGCGGGGCTCCCTTCGTGAGCTACGCACGCTTCAAGGGCCCCACGCGCTTGGCGCTCGCCAATCTGTTCGGCCTCTTGCCACAGCCTTTGCGCGCCGCCTGGCACGGGCCCAATATCACCTACTTTGCGCAAGTTTGCTGCGATCTTGCTAAGCTGTATGGCGTCTTGTTCAAGACGTACGGCTTGGTGGAATCGTTGAACGTCGCCGTGCGCTGGGATCGCAAAGGCCTGTATCGCAGTCGTTGGGGCAACTACGATCTGATCCCCCGCCCCGGGTTGGTCACGTTGGCGCAAGGCATAGCCGGTGCCGATGTCTTGGCCAGCCGCCTCCAAGGTCAGGATGTGAGACGGAGCTCGTTTTTCGATGTGGTGCGCGCGCAGCTGCCTTATTCGCCAGAGCTAGAGACGCTGCCCATTTCTGAAGAACTGCTGCGTCGATTTGCTTGAATGGCTGCTGTGGGCTCAGCCTTTACCAAGTGTGTCTGAATCCTCACCCGTAGTAGCAACCACGCGCAGTACATCAGAAAAGCTGAGGAGCCCAACGAGCGTGCTCCCATCCAGTACGGGCACACTCCGTACTCCACTCATGCGCATCAGACGCAAGCAGTCGACGACACTGAAATCCTTCTGCACGGTGATGGCAGGCGTGGTGAGTGCGTCGGCCACGCGGAGCTGACCGAGAAGCTGGGGCTCGCTATCGCACAGGATCTGCACGATATCTTTGGCTGTGATGATGCCAACGCAACGGGTTTCGTCAGCGTCGGGCACAATCAGGCAATGCACGTGGTGCGCATGCATCAGAGCAGCGGCGGTCTTGAGCGACTGATCGCTGGCAATTTTCAGAACATCGCGAGTCATGAGCGAAGCTGCGGTGGTTTGGCGGAGGTTCATCAGGTGGGCCTTTCACTGCGAATACAGCGCGTTTCTGGGTCAAACGTGAAGCGAGTGGCGTGGGTCAGCTCAGCAAACGAGATCGAAGCCTCGCCCATTTGGAGCTTCACTCCTGGGTGAATCGTGCCCTGCACCTGTACGAAGGCAGTCCAGAGGAGCTGGTCGCGTTGTTTGATGCGCTCCACTTTGCGCAGTAGCTCACTCTCGGCAAAGCTCGCCTGCTCGCGCCCCAGCTTGCCGCCTTTCTGGCGTGCTCCCTGCCCGAACCCGCGTGGGGCGAATGAACGGCGCTGCGCAAGCCGCTCTGCTTTGGCCTGGTCGAGCCTTCTTTGAGCATCGCCCACCGGACTCGCTAAAGGCTCGCCGATAACAATGAGTGTATCAGTGGCCGAGTGAGCATTGCCAAGCTGGCCAGCAACCAAGCTGTGCTCAGCGTTAGCCGTGCCTCCCCGTAAACAGCGGGTGACTTCAATCCGTCGCGCGTTGAGCTCGCAGCCCGTCGCTTCTTCCAACTTCAAGAGATCCCCAGCATGCAGGCGAGCATTTTCGGCGTGCTTGGCGGCCAGGGTGCCGGCAGCCTCTACAAAGGCAGAATCGCTGCCGGAAATCCCCAATTTGACGTGCACGTTACCGCCAGCTCGGATATTCCCACCTTCCACGCCACCCTGGATCTCAACGTCCCCGGTGCAGGTGACTTGAAACGATTGCCGGACGCTTCCTTTCACCAGCATCGTTCCCGGCATCTCGAGATCTCCTGACCTCAGGTCAACGTCCGAAGGATGCAGATAGTGTTGCACTACATCCAGGCTTTGCCCGGCTTTGTACAGCACCACCCCCGGCTCCAGAGCCACAATGACACCCTCCGAATCCAGCCGAACCTTGGAGCCAAGCGTCAAAGTAAAACCTGCAACTTCTGCGCAAGCGATCACCTCGCCATCCACACGCCGACCGTCCATTCCAGGAACCGCAGCAACCACCGTGGCAATCACTTCTTCCGCCGTCACAGGTTTCAGCAGCTCACGATCGTGGAAGTCCATCGTTCCGTCGTCGGAAACGGAACCAGCCTGAATTCCCGGATGAAAATGCGGAATCAACTGCGCATCCTGACCCGGCATCACAGCGCGCCCCCGTGCGACGAGCTCCGCTTTCACTTCATAGGCCGGGTCGACGAGCGCCTGCCCCAGCTGGGCCAGCGCGTGTTCGTCCACCCCAAACACCACCCCCGTGCGCGTTAACGCGTCGGCTAGCTGGCTCACGCTACTCGCCTCGCCTGCTTGGATTGTAACGAAAGCAGAAAGCCCATCACTCGCGACAGCAACCTGGATCCGTTCGACTTTTGCCTCTTCCAAGCCCTTTAGCATCCGCGCCGGATCGAGAGGTGTCAAGGAAGGCTCGCCTCAATGCGGTGGCGCCGTCTGCGACGGTGCTGGGTTCTTCGGTGGAAAGAAAAACTCGGTGGGTGTGCGCGAAAAGCGCGCGATCAGAGCTGGAATCAAACGGCGACCAGCATGCTCCACCCCACGCGCCTTGAGCGCGACGGTGAGCGCCAGCGTGAAGCTGACACCGAAGTTTAGCGAGAGAATCATGAAAATACCTAAAACGGCCTCGAGCAGACCGTGATGCAAGGCGGCGGGGCCGAGCGAACACACAGCTAAGGTGAGCGCGCCGGTGGAGAGTGTGACGTGCCGCACTTCTAAGGGCACTCCGAGAAACTTGCCCATCACGGGCATCATTCCGAGCAAAAAACCGAGGCTCACGTTGCCACCCAGTCCGGCAATGTGGTGCGCGAATTTTTGCGAGGCCCAGCGCATGAGCCAGCGTGGAGAACGAGCCGCAATGGCCTCGGGCAAGCGATGGTACGTTGACCAATTCTCCAACCAGCCAGCGCTCAAGCTCGAAAGCCACAGGAAAACGCCCGTGAGCGCTGCAAAATAGACGGTGCCTGTTTCAAAGGGGTTGAAGGAATGGAGCGTGTATTCGGCGGCCGCTAGGTCGAGAAAGACTTCGCCAGTGACGCGCTCATAGCCGACATGAAAAGCGATGGCCGCTGGGATCACCATCCCGACGTTGCCCACGACCGCGATGAATTGCGAACGACAGATGCGTGCAATCAAGGTGACGAGCTCGCCGAGGGCGGGCGCGGTGGTTGAGCCGTGGAGCGCGTGCGCGAGGGCCGCTCCAATGGCAGAGGGTTGTTTGGTGGCGAGCGTGAAACCGAGCAACTGGATCAACAGAAAGCTGCAAGCGTAGTTTGTGGAAGCGAAGAAGCCTTCCACAAACAACGGGAAGTGGCCCCAGCTGATCACATATTTCAGCGCACAAGTGAACGCCGTGAGAAAGCCGCCACCCGCCGCCGAACTCAGCATCTTCCAGTATTCAGCTCTGCTGATGGTGATGTAGTGCTCGCCTGTGTGCCCAGCGCGTTCGATCACCTTGCGCGCTAGCAAATGAATATTGGTGCCAGCCAGATCGAGCAGGCTGCGATCGTTGATTCGGGCCAGCGCTATTTCGTGGAGCAAATTCGTGGCGACTTGCGCCTTCGCTTCGCCGGGCTCATCCAGAAGTGCGACAAGTTGAGTCAGGCGATTCAGATTCTTATCAATGACCTCAATCCGATACACAACATCCACACTCACACCGAAGCGCTCAAGATGCGTGAGCACCGAACCGAGAGCAATGCGTGAAGCCAAGATCTGCGCGCGGCATGCTTCAATCGATCCCGACCCATCGAGCAGCGCATCGCACACACGCGGCAGGCGAAAGAATGGGGATTCGCTGAGCCCCGCCTTGGGTGAACGAGCCCGTATTTCACGGGATAAGCCGAGCGCGGAGGTGCGCGCGGCGATCAGGGCAATAGCATCCAGTAGTCCCTGGCGCAGCCTGCTGGCCGCAGTGGCTGAGAGCAGGGATTGAATGCGCAGGGCTTCCCCGGCGGGGAGTTCCGCGAGCCAACTCGCGGCTCGGCGATCTGCGAACCAAGCCGTGAGCAAGGCACCCAAATCGCCTTCATCGCGCAGCGTCGGTAGAAAGCGCCGCGCCAGGCGATCCTTGCTCTCTTCCCAAATGCCTCGATCATTGGAAAGCCCGCTTTCAAACAGCGGCATTGCATCCACTTGAGCCAGCGTGGTCGCGAGCAAGCGCCTCACCGACCCCCGAAACGTGGGAGCGGCCTCGAGCGCATCGAGCAACGCCGACAACCGACCTTGCGCTCGTTTCGGATCGCGCGTGGGCCAGCCGCGCAGCAGCCAACGAACCCCGCCCGCAAGTGCGCGCGTGCTCGCCTCAACGCTCACCTCTGTGTCGGGCAATCCACTCAGCCACGCGAAGAGATCGCGGAGGGCACTCCGGTTCACGTGCTCGCGAGCGAACCGCGTGCAAAACGCTTGGCTACTGCCAGTGAATTCAGCCTCCGCGTCGGATACCCCGGAAATTGCCACGTGGCCGCACTATACCGATCTCGCTGCTGAATGGCAGGCTGACTGTCGAAAGCCTCCGCCGATCGCTGGCATATCCTGTATTTTGAATTTTTGAATAACAAAGCCGGCGCGCTATCGCCCACTGGCCGCGGCCAACGTTGGCCCCCAACGGCCCGGGCAACCGCGCGAAAAACTGCGCTACTTGGAACGCCGTTCGCGCTCATCAAGGTAGGGCTTTAGTCTTGCCTCCGCCTCTTCAACGATCTTTTTCTTTCGCTCAACGCCGTCTCGCTGGGCTTGCGCTTGCGGCTTCTGCGCGGCCTCGCTGTTCTGGATTGCCTGCTGTGCTGAGATGAACTCGCCTCGCACATGGTTCACTTCGGCCTCGCCAGCGGAGATCATTACTCCGAGGTCCGCATCCGAATACCAGTGGTCGTCGTCGAATCCCAAGCGGGTGAAGGTGAGCAAGATGCGTGTGTGTAGATCACGCAGAAAGTCCACGTCGAGCCGCCCCACACGATGCGCAGCAACCCATTTGCACCGCTCCTCCTCGCCTGTCGGAACACTCGCCGTTGACAGTGTCGTAAGTTGCGCGGCGAACCGCTTTGCCCCGGTCAGTTCGAACGCGCCCAAGTAAAGCGCGTCACTGAAGTCGCCGCCCTTTAATCCGTCACGCAAGCCGGCGAGGAACCGGCGCATCCGTTCGAGTCCTCCAACTGGGGTGCCCGATGACTTTGCAACATCGGCAAAGTCCACCGGGTACGGCACAACCGGCGCCACCACGATCGCGTCATCGCGCAAGGCTTTGCACGGTCGTGAGACAACGAGCACGTATTGCACTTGCTTGTCAAAGGCCGCTTTGCCGTCAACACCAACGACCACGAATGGCACGTCCTTGAGCACGTCGCCCTGCGTGAGGTTTGCGTTGCCTGTGGCCCGGACCACGATCGGCATCAGGCCTCGGCGACGTGATCGAACTCGAACATCGCTGCCGCATCGGCGGCATTCGGCGGTGTTTCTCGAATGATGCTGAATGCTACTTGTGATACGAACTTCTCTGGAATTTTGACGTATCGGTCGCCGAGCGAGCTTGGCGTGCGCGCCATTGCGGACCATTGCGGCAAAGTTGCAACTTGCCCATGGAGGACGGCTCGGGCAATTGCAAGGGACGTGGCAAGCGTCATCGTATGTTGCGGTTCGCGGTGAGACGACTCATATGTATCAAGAGCCGCACGAACTTGCTCAATGAACTCGAAGAATCCGGGTGTATTCGCGAGATCCTGGATTTCGAAGACTGATCGCGTCGTACCGACTTCCGCAAGTGCAACCTCCGCCGCACGGAGACGTCTTGACTCCTCGTCCATCGTCGTAACGGAAGCGTCAGACGCGCCCCAAGAAGAAGTAACCGTCAGCGCATGAAGCGCAAATACACTTCCCGAAGGACTAGACGTCGTGAGCGCGAGCAGCATCGCGGAGATTGCCCCCAGCCGTCCAGCAATGCGAAATGGTGTTCCCTCTTCAGTCATGTGCGCCCTCCTTGAAGTCCGAATCGAGCCTTAGCGTCGGGAATAAGTTTGAAGAAAACATCGTTCAGCACCGCGTTTGCATTTGCGAACGCCGTCGCAATGTCATCGGTCGCCGGTGCCACACGTCGCGCTTCAATTCGAACCGCCGTGGGCTGTGGCCCTTGCATCAGCGTCGCGATATGCACGAGAGCGACGCCGTCCGCACCTCTTTCAACAAAACGCAGATTCACTTCTCGCTCATCGGAAAGTTGGAGCTCGGCAAAGACCGCTGTTACTGGCACGAGTTGCGCGAGATCATCCAAAGTTGACCAATGGTCTCCGCGCTGGAGGAGATCAATTTTCGTCAGCTCAACGCGAACGGGGGTTGGACGCACTCCGGTTCGCCCTGCCACGAACTCGGAAAAGTTCGTGTACTCCTCCATTGCCCGCAGCAATAGGCCATGTTCGCCGTGAAGTTCCGAGAACCGAGGGTACTCCGCTCCGACGGCTCTCCAATTCATCAGAAATCGATCGTGTTGAAGCTGGACGACAAACTGGTCGTCCGCCGACGCCAGGAATGCGCGCATTGGAAACGCGCCAATGCTGAAACCGACCTCGTCGGTGAGCGCCGGCTGGAGCGAGCGCTTCGGGAACGTTGCCTGGCGGCGGTCCCAGTAGACCCCGAGCACAAGCGGGTCGAGGTCCGGAATGCTTCCAAACACAACCCCACACACGACTTCCACAATGGGAGGATGCCGAAGCGCTGGATACTCTTCGTGTTTTTTCCTTGACATCGCGACGTTGTGATTCAGGAGATTAGGCTAACCGGATGTTCAGAGGCAAGAACCTTCACCGCGTTCCGCCTATTCCGGCGACCGATGCTGGATCTGCGCCGCGGGGTCGTCTCGGCCACCGGCCCGGCCACTTTCTCAAAGGCGCTGGGTCACCCCAACCTGCAGGGGTACCCTCTGTCGCAGCTCGTTGTGAACCCAGAGCCTTGATGAGAACCCTTCTAGCGCACATCAGCAGGCGCGCGAGAGCGGCTGGCGGAAGAGTTGCGCCACTGCTGGCGTTGGTCATCGCTGGCTGCACCTCCTCGGCCCAGGAGCTACACCCTGCGTCCGCGCCGCCTATCGCTACAGCTTCCTTCCGCGGGCTGGCGCCCGATTTTGAGCTTCCTGCCTTGGACGGCAGCTCACTGCGACTTAGCCAATACCAAGGCAAGAAGGTGGTGCTGCTCGACTTCTGGGCGACTTTCTGCGCTCCGTGTTTGGCCGCCATGCCGCACCTGGAGCAGGTGTATCTCAAGTACCGTTCGCAAGGTCTCGAGATCGTCGGCGTGTCGATTGACGGTCCAGAGTCGATCGCTCAGGTTCGTGCTGAAGTTGCCAAGATGGGAATCAGTTTCCCTGTTCTCCTCGATCAAGAAACAAGAGCTGTCTCGCTGTACAATCCGCGGACGAGCGCGCCCTACAGCGTGCTGATCGATCGCAACGGCTTCATCGTTGCGCGCAGCGAGGGCTACACGACTGGGGACTGGCGCAATCTTGAACGAGAGATCCTGGCCGCGCTACATCAGCCGTTTTAGGGCAGTCCGCCAGCCGCGACTGCTTTGCGCCGAATGCCGATCACGCTGAGGACTGGTATTCCTCCGCTGTCGACCGTTTCCACTGTCTGGCCATCCGCACTGACAGCGCCTTCGCTCACCTTTGCCCACTGCCCATAAGGCGCCCACTCTTCCTGAATGCTGACGCCGTGCACTAGGAACTCAACCGCGGCGCCCGCGGGCCACTGCTTGAGATTGAGTACCCGCATTTTTGCTGGGGGGCAGAAATGCGTCTCAACGGGCGTTGTTGCCACCACGAGTTCGAGCGAAGGGTCGATCGCTCGAGGAGCACCGCTCAATGGGACAAGCGCTGCCCGAAACGTTCGGTCGCGTTCATCGAGGTAGGTGAGGACATCGAAATTGATCTTGGCGTCTGCCGTTAACTCGAGGGTGGCGGGGCCAGAAGATGAACTCGCTCCCGCCTTCAACCGTTGGCCCGTTTCCCTTCCCGGTAACTTCACCGTGAGCATCTCGCCCAGAAAATGCTCCGGGCTGCCCGACAACCCGAATGCAAATTGCGCGTACCCGAAGCCGGAACCATACTTAAATGCTGGCTTCAGGAGTGATGCTGCGGGCCTCACGTCAACGTTCCCAGCCTGGTCGGTCATAGCGTTAATGCACAGATCGAGCCCGCACACCTGCGCCAATTCATCCGCTGCCGGATTGCCGTCGGCATCCACGACCTTGGCTGTTAGCCGGTCGACGCGTACCGGATCTTCAGACACCGCGAAGCCCGCACCCTTACACTGCCCAGAGCTAGTAGAAGTGACCGCTCGTGCGCCTCCCGTCAATCCATCCGTCGGCACGCCGGAGCTTTGAACGCCATCCCTACAGGCTGCGAGCATACCTGCTACCCACCCAATACAAACTGCGCGCACAAGCATGACGGATGAAATTCTCCTACAGGCGAGTACTAAAGTCGAGCCGCGCTCCCTCAAAAGGCCCAAGAACCCTGCACACTCCGGCCACGCACTGCAGGCCTCCCCGACGCTGGCCAGCGAATAGCGACAGACTCGAATCCGCTGCGAAGCGATAGGTGAGCTGCCCGTTGAAGTAGGTATCCGGCGTTCGCGGATCGGTGTCGTAGTCAAAGCCAAAGGCTAGTGACAATTTAGACCAGGCTATTCCGCTCGACTGCGTACCTTGATAGTAGGCGTGTCCTGGACCTCCGAAGGTCTGATACCTGCGGCGGTACCAGCCCTGCAGACTGAGCGACCAATCCCGTGCCAGCCAGCGCGAGACTTCATACCGCACGTAAGATTCTCGGTAGAAAATCTGGGTCGTTCCACTCGTTCCACTCGTTCCACTCGTTCCACTCGTCCCACCCCCGGCCACGCTCAGCTCGCGATCGGTGTCATCGATGCGTGCCCCCACGGTCGCCTGAGCCCGGCTCCGGCGCCTTTGGGAGGCGATCTCAAGCCCCACAGCCATATCCCAGACTCGGTTGAGGTTGCTGTCCGCAACGTGGCAGCGCTCGTTCGCGACCGATTCGGCCCAGCTACTGTAGCGGCCCAACCAGGCAAAAACGGACTCGTTCTTGCCAACTTGAACATCGGCTTTCGCACGCCCGCCCGTGACACAGCTTCCGAATCCGTTGAACTCCGTGTCCACCCAGAATGCCTCGGTCGTGGGGGGCGCGCTGTACTGAACGGAACCGAACTCAGGAGCGCGCGCGAGGTCAACGTTGCCAAGCAGCGGAAAGAAGCGCCGGAAGCTCTTGCCCTCGACCGTCACGTTCACGGGTGCCAGCAACAGCGTTAGAGCTCCGTAGAGCGCGTGACCCTCTAGGTCGGTATCAGGCGCCTGACTATGCTGAAGCTGCTGTCCTGCTCCTTCAAGGTAGAGAGCAAGATGTTTGCCCAATGTGGGCACGTTCAGCGAGACGCTTCCCGTGCGCAGCGTGTCGGCGGTTCGCACAATGTCTGCCGTCAGTGCCCGCTGTCGATCCAGAAGTGAGCCTTGGACGGCGAACTGGAACTCCTTGTGGGAGACTTCGATTTGGGCGCCAACCAGCGCATCCGGCGCGTAGCCTGGCATGGGCTGGGGCACGCTGAAGCTGTCGATCGCCCGAGGCATGAGTGCTTCCGTCGTTGCGAAGAAGCCTGGTGTTACGGATCCATTCACGCCCAAGTATCGCCCACTTGACTCATCAAGGCGAAGCGGATTCATGCTCCCTCCGACCCCCGTCAACTTCAACTTCAGAGGGCCTTCCTGAACACGCGCGGTGAGCCTGGAGCCGCGAATCGTCGTGTCGCTGGAAAGCTCATCCGCCTTGCGGACGCTCAACACGAGGCCGCGGCCAAATTGTGCGTAGAAGTCCCCAACCGTAACCTCGAGAGCCTGGGTGTCGTAGGCTACGTAGTACTTGGCAGGGTAGAGCCAGTTGATGTAGCGCGTTGACAGCTCTCGGTCCGCCTCCAATACTTTCGTTACGAAAAAGGCTCCGGCATCCTCAGTCACGGCAGCTGAGGCACTGCCAGCTCTGAGACGCAGGAGCTCGAGCCCAGCCTCCACCGGGGTTGGTGCGGAATAGAACCACGCCGTATCCATGCGAAGCCCCGCCCGCCAGCGCCCGGAGCTGGCCTGCAGGTTGAGCCTATTGAACCAGACCCCCCAGTTATCATCGAGAACGCTTCCAACGGCTGCGGGGCGCGTATTTCGATTGTCAGTATTGTAAATGAGACTCGTCTCGCCTGACAGGTCCAAGCGGACCGGTTCCTCTCCCACGCCGGCAACCTCCGACGCTTCTACCCCCGTTGCGCCGAGCATTCCCGCAGCGGATACCAGACACCAGAGGAGCCGGAGGCGCAAACGCTGGTCATCACCACAAAAGCGCGTTCGGCGTACCGCTAGAGACATCGTGGTTGCTTCGACGCCTTAAGGAGGGGACGGACCTTGAGCCAGCTTGGCTCGAATCGTCGAAAAAATGAGCTCACTCTGATCGCCCTCGAAGCGTGCCAAGATCTGCATGTTCGTGGTGTCCACCAACATATTGAAGGGCTGCACGCTCTCTCGCGCATACTTCCCCATCACGAAGTCGGGATCTCGCCCGAACGGAACATCTACCTCGAACAGCTTCGCCCAAGTCTGAATGGCCTGCACGGAAGCTGGGTTGCCGGCGGCATCCTGGAAGAACAACCCCAAAACGGCGAGCCCCTGGGGGCCCAACTCGTCGTGCACTTGCAGCAGAGACGGAGCGCTCTGCGAACCGCCCCACTCCGCCCGACAGGCCGAGCACCAGAGCGCACCTGTGCTGATCAGGAGCACCCGTGGGCTCGACTTGCCACTCGGATTGTAGAACCGGGAGAAGCAAACCTCTTCCAACTGGGCCGGTTCGAATTTCGCCTCTACAGGATTGAGCCAAGCCTCCTTGAAACACGCGTTTTCCAGCGTATCCCCAGGCTCCGCGCCGTAAGGCAGATGGGGATAATCTGAGGCCGGAGCGACAGGGCGCGCTTGAGCGATAGCGACCAGCAGCTCGGGCGGGAGTTCAGGGCCGCCCGATCCGCATGCCGCTGTGGCTGCAACGAAGCCGATGCCGAGGAGCAGCGAAGATGTTGGGCGTGGTGGGAAACGGCTCATTGGGACTTTCTTCTGATGGCGAGGCGCGCTTGACGGAATCCCTCTCGCGGTCTAGAAGCTCCTACATGAGGGGCGTGGTGGCAAGCGTGAATTGGAGCAAGTTGAGTGCTGCTGGTTGCCTAGCGTGCTTGGCCGCTTGCGGCAGCGAACAACCCGGCGCTGCGCCCGCAACCGGTGGCGCTGCCATGACCACGGGCACCAGCTCCCAAGCTCCGAACTCGCCGTCCTCTTCGCAATCCTCTTCGGGCGGCGAAACCAGTGGGCTCGTTGCTGCCTATATGCGCCCAGCCGTGCGGGATACAGGTCTTGCTGCGGGACGCCCCCCTAGAGACCTGAAAGAGCGCTCAACGTTAGAGGGGGAGGCAACCTGGGTGGTCTCACCGGATGCTGCCTCGCTGGCCGCGGGTGCGTCGGCGTGTACCTACACTCGCTCCTATAAAGGCGTCGAGATCCACCCCGGCCCTTGGGTGTGCCCGGAGTGCGAGGTGGTCTATCGAGCAGAGGCCACGTTGGTGAGCGGGCTATCGTGTTACCTGCAGTGGTTTGGCCAGTTCCCGCCGAGTATCGAGTTGCTTGGCTATGGGAAGGGGGCTTGGTATCGCGCGTCGCATAGTCCCATGTTTTTGCAAGGCACAGCGCAGGCGGATACGAGCAGCGTCCGCTGGAACAACCAGACACAATTTGAAACCCCGTTTATCGCCACTGCAGAGGTCAACGGTACTTTCGTGGCGGGTCATGAACTTGCCTGGGAGGATGCACCCCTAGTACCGCCCGCCAAGTATGCCTGCGGCTGGCCAAAGGCAGACCCCCCAGCCTACACGGGCGACTATTCGCTTGCTGTTGGCAAGCAGCTTCCCGATGGCATTTTTAAGGATGCGTGTGGGGAGGCCGTGCGGTTGCACGATCTTGCGGGCACGTACCTCCTGGTGGAGATGGCCGCCGTCGACTGTCCCGCGTGTCGGTCCATGTCGGAATACCAGGAGTGGTGGGTGGACGAGTTGGCAAGCGTTGGGCTCAAGCTTCGCGTGGTGACGTTGCTCGCCCCCTCGCTCGCTGGAAGGATGGACACGGCCGGCACTGAAGTGTTGAAGCTGTGGAGCAGCACATTCCAGCTCAACGACCCAGTGCTCGGTGACCGCATGTGGGGCCTCAACGTCATTGGCCGCGCTTACCCAGGCAGCGGCTATCCTTCCTTTGTGCTCGCCTCCCCGACTCTCGAAGTCATCGATGTACCGGCTGAAAATGGCTGGTTCCCGGTGAGGGCCGCTCTTGAAAAGTATGCCGGACTTCAGCGGATCGAGGCGGAGTCATTGGTCGAACGCAGCCCAGGCCTGTTCACGCTCCGCGGTGGCTCTGGCACGAAGTTGGGAGGCGTTCCGGCCTCAGATGCCTGGGCTGGTTATGGAGAGCTCGATTTCACGGGCGTCACGAAGGTGAGTGCTCGCGTCACGAGTCAGAAGAACACCGGCGATATCGAGCTGCGCCTCGACAGCGCGACTGGGCCTCTCGTCGGCACGCTGCATGTCCCCGCCACAGGCGCTTGGGAGACATACGCCACCGTGGACACCAGCCTGACCGGAGCCACCGGACTCCACAAGCTTTACTTGGTGTGGACGCGTCAGACGGGCCCTTTCGGCGACATCGATTATTTGTTGTTGTCGAAATGATGGCAGGC
>CAZSUA010000006.1:0-33233 GCA_964609655.1 uncultured Polyangiaceae bacterium
CGCGTCGAGATGAGCCGCGTCGAGATGAGCCGCGTCGAGATGAGCCGCGTCGAGACGAATCGCGTCGAGATGATTCGCGTCGAGATGAAAGCGTTCCGCCGGGTGAAGAGGCTGTTGGTGTCGCGTTATGTGACGTGCTGGAGCAATTGTTGCAGAGCCGGGGACGAGGCATGGTCGCTACGCGGAGTCTCGCTGAAGCCGCGGTGCGTAAAGGGCGCATTGCCGAGGGCCCCAGCGCCGAAGCCGTGGTTACCGTAGCGATACGGGCTGATAATTGCCGTCGCCAACGTGAAGGCCAGCGGCCGAGGTTCTTGTTGAACGCCGGTCGTGTCGGAGTGTCAGAGGCTCAAGACGGTGAACTCGGGCGCATGGAGCGCGACTTGTATGCGCTGGCGAGTCGCTACCGGGAGGTCTCGCGCAGGGTTCTGTTGCGGCAGCTGGGTGCGATGCCACCGCGGGCTTTGGCGGAATTGGTTCAGCTAGCGCTCGAGCACGCCCAAGTACGAGGCCTCAAGCCCGTGCGGCGCCTTGGGGCTCCCCCCACCGAGCTCCACCTAGCAGGCAGGCTGCTCAGTGAAACCGGTGAGGTGAGTGTTGCGGTCGTCGTGCGGCGCGACGGGCGAGAGGTGGGCCGAGAGCGCGTTTCGGAACTGCGCGGGACACTTCATCACTACGGACCGGCTCAAGTCGGAATGATCGTGACGCTCGGTCAAATCTTGAGTGGTGCGCGTGAAGAAGCCGCGGCACCCGGAGCGGCAGCGATCCATCTGCTCGATGGGATCGGTTTGGCACGCTTGCTCGAGCAGGCAGACGTGGGCGTTCAGCGATTGAAGCTGGAGGTCTCGGCTCCGGATTACGATTTCTTCGAATCGCTCCGCGGAAACTGAGTTGTCGAGGGTGGCGTCATTCTTGTGGGCAGGTCGCGCGTTAGCGCTGCTGCCCACGGCTCTATTTTTAGCGAGCTGCAGGTCGGCGCCGCCTTCCCAATTCCCGACAGCCCAGGCGGCACTGGATCGCCTGCAGCAGACGTATGCGTGCAGCCGTGGAGTGACTGGAGAGGCCGAGGTCGACTACTTCGGAGACGAAGGCCGGTTCCGTGGAGTGAGCCTTATTTATACAGCGGCGCTCCCCGATCAACTCCGCTTGGAGGTTGTCAGCAACTTTGGGCTCGCGCTCTCAACGCTGACGGCTGATGGCACGGATTTCGCTTATTTCGATCTTCAGTCCCGCACTTTCCTGAAAGGGCCCGCTTCAGAGTGCAATATGGCCCGGCTGACCCAGGTGCCGGTGCCACCGTTGGTATTGGTCCAGTTGTTGCGCGGCGAGGCGCCGGTCTTAGTGCACGAGGCCAACCAGGCGACGATAGCTTGGAATGGCAATTACGAAATTAAGCTAAAGAGTAAACACCAGGCCGAAGAAGTGATCGTCCTTGAGCCCTACGCGAGCGACTTTGACAAGCCCTTCAGTCAACAACGTTTACGCGTGCTTGAGGTGCGTGTGGCACAGGCGGGTGTCCCGCTCTATACTGCACAGCTTGCCGATCATGCACCCCGTGCGCTGTTCTCAGCCTCGCATGACAGCGACGATTTCGCTCCGGACGTGCCGCCGTCGGGCCCTGCGTGCAGTGCCGACGTTCCGGGTCGCATTCGCCTCGAGGTGCCCTACTTAGGGCGCGATATCGTGATCCGCGTGAAGGAGGTGAAGCAAAATCCACGGCTTTTGCCCGGTGGCTTTCGGCAAAACGTGCCTTCCGGAGTGAAGGTGGGGCGGGCCGAGTGTCGTTAAGCTTGAGCTAAGGACGGAGTTCTCGGACGATTTCGCCCGGCACGTCCGTGATAATGCAGTCGACCCCGAGGTCTGCTAGCCGCCGCGCTTCAGCGGCTTCGTTCACTGTCCAGGTGTTGATCTTGCCTCCCCGCAGCTTCACGCGCTGGATGAGGCTAGGAGTGACCATCGCATGCTCTGGATGGAGCGCGCGGGCGCCGACCCAGGGCCAAGCAGGAGCACGCCGCAACCAGACCTGCTTCTTGTGCACGAGCCACCCCACCTCCAGCTCCGGCAACGCCCGCGCTAGCGAAAAAACGATGCGCGGATCAAAGCTTGAGAGAAAGGTGAAGTTTTGGGCGTTGGGGATCTCACGCAACAAGCTAACCACATTAGCAATGAGCTTGCGTTTGCGTTTGAGGTTGTGTTTGAGTTCAATATTCACGAAAGCGTTGTGGCTCTGCGCTAGCTCGAGTGCTTCACGCAGCGTGGGAATGTGGGCTCCGCCTCCGAGGTCAAGCTGCTTCAACTCCGCATAAGTATGGTTTTCCGCGCGTAACGCGCGAGAACTCGCGGCCACTCGCCGCGTGCTCGGGTCGTGAAGGACGATCACTTCTTCGTCCAGACTCAGCCGGACATCGAGTTCGAAGCCGTCGGCCCCCAGCTCCAACCCGCGCTGAAAGGCTGGAAGCGTGTTTTCTGGGGCTTCTCGCCGGGCCCCGCGATGGGCCAAGATCATGGGGCTAGGCGGGCTCACACGCAGCTGCCAAGCTCCTGCGCTACCGTGAGCGCAATGGTGCGCGCCCGAGCCACGTCGCTGGCGGCGAGCGACACGCCACCCACGAACGGGTGACCGCCTCCGCCATAGCGCGCGCAGATCGCACTGATGTCGGCTTTGCGAGGTTGCCCCGACCAAGGATTGTATCCGACCGAGATCTTGGCCGCGCTGTCGATTACACCCACGACGACCGAGTATGTCGATTGCGGGAACAGTGCGTAGGTCACGAACTTTCCAAGACTCTGAAGCGATTGGCCGGTGAGATCGGCGAGCACCACACCGTCTTTTAACTGGCTCTTGGTACGGATCAGGTCAATAAATTCAGTATGTTTTTGGCCGAGAGGTACATAGGCCTGCTCGATGCGGGAGGATGTTGCCACCTCCGATAATTCTTTCGTCAACAACTCAGGGATCGTCGTCGCTAGAAACAGATCATTCCCGTGATGCTCCACAACGGTAGCCAAGCGCATGACGGGCTCCTCTCGGCTGATGGCTTCTTCGGCAGAGGTGAAACGCGCAGCATCGATTTTGTCAGCCCAGCGGACGAGTTCTTGGAGTGCGGGGGTCTCCACACCAAAAGTTTTTGCCGAAATGTCTGACACCAGACGGGTACACGAAGAATACGTCGGGTCGAAAAAGAAACGGCCACTTGGCTGACGTTGGTCGAAATGTCCGCGCTCTTCAGGCGTACCAAACGCTGTCGGATGGTGATCGAAGAACCATCCGAGGGCGCTGCTCGCCGCATAGCGGTAGTCGAGGATCGCGTTCTCGTCGCCGTCCAGGATCCCGTCGCTTGCCTGGGTCTGGTCGGGCCCGTAACCGCAGGCGCGGTACACGAAGCTGGTCGGCTCCTTGCGGGTTTCCTGGATGAGACGGGTAAAGAGGGCTGCGCTCGCCAGGCCGTCGAAACAATGGCCATGGGTCGCGACGACGAATCGCATGGCTTGTGTTAGCACGAGGATGTAATTTGGCAGAAGTTCCGGATGCTATCGCGTGCGCTTTTGATGGGGATGCTCTTGGGTGTGTCCGGATTCGGGTGCGGAAGTGGCTCGAAAACCCCCGTTTCGGCAGGAGAGTTTCGCGAAGCGGATCGGGGGGCGCGCGCGTATCCTTCCTCGTCGCTCAACGGAAGTGAGGTCGAATCGACTGCTCCGTCCAAAATCCTGGGTAGCAGCATTGAGCCCATCGGGCGTTTGTTGGATCCGGGGGAGCGGCTCGAGAGCCTTACTTTGAAGGCACTGGCCGCCAAGTCCGCAGAGGAAGTTCCGGGTGGGTCGCTCCAATCCCAACTCGGGAAGAAGTTGGCAGCGGTGTTCGGGCAAGACGCAGCAGTGCTCCGGGTTTTCCAGACTTCGCTTGGGCCGAACGAGCTTGCTACCGCCGTGGTCCGCATGGAGCCTGATCACTGCTACGGCATTGCCGCGGCGGAGGAGGGTGAAGAGGGGCTCAGGGTGCACGTCGTGGCGGGGCCTCCCTGGCCGCCCACCGTCATCGCGCAGAGCAGTCTTCTCATTGGTGCGGGTTCGATCGAAGGCGAGGCTGGCTGCCTCAGGAGCCCAGATTCGACGGGTTTTTCGGCGTATTTGGTGATTGAAGGCATCCGAGGCAAACGGACTATTATGGTTGGCCTGTTCGAAGCCCACAACTGACGCAGCTGCCGGCCGATCTGCGCAGAGTGCTAGTTCCCCCCGAAGAGAAACTGACCGGTCGTCAACTTCCTGTTCGCATCCTGGATCTCCCGGTTCCTCCGGAGGCGCTGTACGTTCGCGGCGAACTCCCGCGTGGGCCAGCGGTTGCGGTTGTAGGCACTCGCTCTTGCTCCCGGGAGTCGCGGGATTTCGCGCGCGCTCTCGCACACGACTTATCGCTCGCAGGAGTGACAGTTCTTTCGGGCGGTGCCGAGGGAATCGACACAGCGGCACATCGCGGAGCCTTGGACGCGCACGGTCGAACCGTCGTGGTCGCTCCAAGCGGTTTTTCGCGCCCGTTTCCAGCCGAGAACGCAGCTCTATTTCAACAGATTGTGCTGAGCGGCGGCGTGCATGTTTCGTTGGTGTCGAGCGAGGTTCCCGCCAATCGTGGCTCGTTTTTCGCCCGGAATGCGTTGCTGGTCGCGCTTTCGCACGCCGTGATTGTGGTCGAGGCGGGGTATCGAAGCGGCGCGAGGAATGCTGCGGCGCAAGCGCGGCGCCTGGGGCGATTGCTATTGGTCGTGCCGCAAGCACCCTGGAATTGGCGAGGGCTGGGCTGCATTGAAGAATTGAAGCAGGGGGCGCGGCCGATAAAAGACGCACGGGATGTCCTACGAATCCTGCGAACTGAGCGCCTTCACCCGCTGCCATTCGGTTCGCGCCCGGAAGACGACGCTGTCGACTCCCAGCCACAGATCACGCTCGTCTCCAACATTGACGGAGAGGTACCTGTCGCAGACTCGCAACGTGTGCTTGCAGCCGTGCGGGAACAGGGTTCGGCTCTTGACCACCTCTGTGCGGCCACCGGGCTTGCTGTGGCCGACGTTCAGCGAATTCTCCTCTCCTTAAGACTCCGAGGGGCCCTGGTTGGGGATGGTCGGGGTGGGCTTTGCTTGCCAAGTAGCTGAATTTAAAGGAGTTTGCGACTGAAGGCCTTGACCCCGCGTCCGGTGTGGTCATCCTGAGGCCCGCTTTCCACCCTTTCGTATCTCGAGGCTGCTCACTTCATGGCAAAGACGCTCGTCGTCGTAGAATCTCCGGCCAAAGCCAAAACCATCAAAAAGTATCTCGGTGCTGGGTACGAAGTGATGGCAAGCAAAGGTCACGTTAAGGATCTCCCCAAGAAGCTTGGCATCGATGTGGAGGATGGCTTCAAGGAGACCTACGAGGTTATCGAAGCCAAAGCCAAGGTCTTGGAGGAGCTGAAGACAGAGGCTCGGAAATCCGACGCGTTACTTCTAGCAACAGACCCTGATCGCGAAGGAGAAGCGATTGCTTGGCACATTATGGAGGAGCTCAAGCGTCCCAAGCTCCCCGTGAAGCGTGTTGAGTTTCACGAGATCACGAAGAAGGGTGTGCAGGCCGGCCTCGCGAACCCAAGAGAGCTCGATCAGCATTTATACGGCGCGCAGCGAGCCCGCAGGGTGCTGGATCGAATCGTCGGCTACGACGTTTCTGCCCTGGTTTGGAGCAAGCTCGCGTTTGGCCTGAGCGCAGGTCGGGTGCAATCGGTAGCTTTACGTTTGATTGTCGAACGCGAGCGTGAGATCGAAAATTTTGTACCCGAGGAATATTGGAATCTCGGCGCCAACTTAAAGGGCAAGACAACCGTGCCCGTCTTCGCGCGGCTCACCAAGGCTGACGGCGAAAAGCTCGAAGTCAAAAACGGCGAACAAGCTAACGGCATCGTAGGGGCGCTCAAAAACGCCAAATACAAGGTCGTTAAAGTCACCAAGCGCCAACAGCGGCGTAATGCGCCAGCTCCCTACACCACGAGCAAGCTCCAGCAAGATGCCACGAGCTATCTGCGCTTCACGACCAAGCGCACGATGAACATCGCTCAAAAGCTCTACGAAGGTGTCGACCTCAAGGATGATGGCGGCCAGGTGGGCCTCATCACCTACATGCGTACTGACTCGGTGCGCGTCGGTGCGGATGCCGTCGAAGAGGCGCGCGAATTGATTTTAACCCAGCACGGCAAGGACTTTCTCCCCGAGAAGCCCAACGTTTTCAAGCTGAAGCAGGGGGCTCAAGATGCCCATGAAGCGATTCGGCCCACCTCGATGGTGTTCATCCCCGAGAAGATCCGAAAGCACCTGACAGACGAGCAATTCAAGCTCTATAAGTTGATCTGGGATCGCTTTGTGGCGTCTCAGATGAGCCACGCACTCTACGATCAAACGGGTGTGGATATTGAGGCCGAGCCGACAGCGCGCGCTCCGCACCGTGTGTATGGGTTGCGGGTTGGTGGGAAGGTATTGAAGTTTGCGGGTTGGCTCGATCAGTACAACAAAGTCAGCGACGGGCAGAAAGAGTACGCGGGCGAAGGGGAAGAAGAAGGCAACGGCGCGGCAGCTCCTGTGGGCGTTGCGGCGGCTCGCGGCGATGAAGACACCGAGGGTCTGTTGCCGGAGTTCAAAGAAGGTGAAGTGCTGTCGTTGGTGGAGCCGCCGGGCGTGAGTTCGGAGCAGAAATTCACTCAGCCGCCGCCAAGGTTCAACGAAGGATCGTTGGTGCGAGAGCTGGAACGGCGCGGCATCGGCCGGCCGAGTACTTACGCGGATATCATCGCGAAGGTTCAAGCACGCGACTACGTGGAGCGACTGGAGGGCGGTCAGATGAAGGCCAGCGGGCTCGGGAAGATCGTGACCGACGGGCTGATGAGCACCTCGCTTGATTTCATGGACCCGGATTTCACCGCCAACCTTGAAAAGGAGCTGGACGAAGTCGCCGCCGGTCGTCTCGATCGCGTGGAGCTGCTGCAGAAGTTTTACGGGCGTTTCAAGGAACGCCTGAATATCGCCAAGAAGGGCGAGCGTTGGGCGCCAGAGCCGCAGCCCACCGAGCATACTTGCGAAGACTGTGGCGCCATGATGCTCAAACGTTGGAGTAGAAATGGCTGGTTCTTGGGATGCGAGAATTACCCCAAGTGTAAATTCACCCAGGATGTTTCTGCAGAAGGCGTGCCGCTCAAGCCCGAGCTCACGGATTACAAGTGCGACGTGTGTGCGCGTCCCATGATCATCAAAACGGGGCGTTTTGGGCAGTTTTTGTCGTGCAGCGGTTACCCTGAATGCAAGACAACTCGGCCCGTGCCGCTCGGAGTTCCTTGCCCTAAGTGCGGCGGCGACATCGTGGAAGTTCGGTCTAAGAAGAAGGGCAGCCGTTCGTTCTACGGCTGCGCGACCTATCCCAAGTGCGATTTCCGGAGTTGGGCGAAACCCATCCTGGAGCCCTGCCCCCTGTGCGCGCATCCGTTTCTCGTTTACGGAGGCGGCAAGAAGACCCCGAAGATCGTGTGTCCGCGTGGCAAGGAGTGCGGTTACTCGCGCGATGTGGATGACGCCGAGGGCCTGGCAGTCGTGGCTGCTGGCGGAGCTGACCTCGACGACGCGTTGGCGGTTGGCGCCTGATCCGATGCCGGCTCAGGTCACCATCCTTGGGGCAGGCCTAGCGGGGTGTGAAGCTGCGCTTCAATTGGCGGCGCAGGGGATCAGCGTGCGCCTGTTTGAGCAGAAGCCTATCGAGCGCACGCCCGCCCAGGTGAGTGATCAATTTTGTGAGTTGGTGTGTTCGAATTCGCTTCGGGGGGCCGCGCTTTCCAACGCTGTGGGGCTGCTTAAAGAGGAAATGAGGCGGCTCGGGTCGTTCATTATTCGCGCCGCGGATGCCACGCGGGTGCCTGCAGGTGGCGCACTCGCCGTGGATCGGGAGCGCTTCAGCGAGCTCGTATCGACGTGGGTGCGCAACCATCCTAAGATTGAGGTGGTTGCCGAAGTGGTCGAGCGCTTGCCAGAAGCGCGCCCGTTGATCGTGGCGACAGGGCCACTCACGGGAGAAAGCCTAGCAGGCGATATCGCTACGCGCGTCGGAGAAACGGCGCTGGCCTACTACGATGCGATCTCGCCGATCGTGAGTGCCGAGTCGATCAATTGGGACAAGGTGTTTGTGGCTTCGCGCTGGGGCAAGGGCGAAACTCCCGAAGAGCAAGCGGCGTACGTGAATTGTCCGCTCACGCGTGAGGAGTACGAGGCCTTTGTCGAGAATGTGATCGGCGCGCGCAAAGTGGAGCCCCAGGGTTTTGAGGATGTGCGCTATTTTGAGGGCTGCTTGCCGATTGAGGTGATGGCCTCGCGCGGAGTCAAGACACTTGCGTTTGGTCCCATGAAGCCTGTAGGGCTCACCGATCCGAAGACGGGCCGCTGGCCCTATGCCGTGATCCAGCTGCGCAAAGAAGATGAAGCGGGCACTGCCTTTAACCTGGTGGGGTTTCAGACCAAAATGGCCTTCGGCGAGCAAGCTCGCGTTTTTCGCACAGTACCGGGACTTGAGGAGGCAGAATTTTATCGGTTCGGTGCGATCCATCGCAATACGTTCATCAACGCACCACGTGTGCTCGATGGAACACTCCAACTGAAGACGGAGCCAGGGCTCTATTTCGCCGGTCAAATCACCGGCACTGAAGGCTACGTGGAAAGTGCGGCCGGTGGTTGGCTCGCGGCTTTCTGTGTGAGCCAGAGGTTGGCCGGTATAGAGCCGATTTTGCCTCCGGATACTACCGCGCATGGCGGACTCTTGAGCCATCTTCGGCGCCCGAGCAGTGATTTTCAGCCTTCGAATATCACGTTTGCCCAGATTGCTCCGTGGACTGATTCACGCCTGAAGAAGCGCCCTCGTTACGAAGCTATTGCCGAGCGGGCGTTGGCCGATCTTGAACGTTGGCAGGGGAACGCTCACAAAAGCTCAGCAATGATACCGTCGGCGAAGAGCCAAGACGACGTCGGGATTCTTAGCCACTCGCCTTCTTGAATCAGTTGGCCGCGTGCTTTCAATTTCTTGAGCGCGCGCGCGCGGGCGGGCGTCACGGGGTCAACACCGAGTTCGTGCGCTTCACGTTCAAGGCGGATCCCGCGTTGCAATCTCAGACCGAGCAAAATCCTCTCGGACAATGCCGTCTTAGGGTCGATCGTTTCGATAGCACCGAGCAGCGTCGGGTCCGGGTTGGGGCCGCTTGCGCGCCACGCCAAGTAGCGTTCAGGATTCTGACAATTGCGGTAACGCGAACGTTGGCCGTTGTCTTGGAGCGTTCCCCAGGCCCCGCAACCTAGCCCCAAGTAGTCGCGGCCGAGCCAGTAGCCTTGATTATGGACGGATTCGAAGTCGGGTTTAGAAAAATTGCTGATCTCGTAGTGGCCGAGCCCCTTTTGCTCGAGCGTCTCGTGGACGCTGCAAAAACTGTCCGCAACGGCTGAATCCGGAAGTAGCGGTAACTGCCCGGTGCGTGCAAGCGCGCCGAACCGGGTGCCTTCTTCGATGGTGAGCGCATAGGCGCTCATGTGGTGAACGCCTAGACTGGCAATCACGCTGGCTTCACTGGCCGCTTCTGCCGCTGTCTGACCTGCCACGCCATAGATGAGATCAGCGGAGACACTGCGAGCGCCCGAGGCTAGCGCAACTTCGACAGCTGTTAAGCCCTGATCTCGATCGTGGAGTCTGCCAAGAAACTGCAAGCGCCGCGCGTCAAGCCCTTGGATGCCGATACTGAAACGGTTGACCCCGACGTCCAAAAGATGACGGGCCTTGTCAGAATCAAAGCTAGATGGATTGCACTCAGCCGTGATTTCGAGGCTTGAGCGCGTATGGGGAAACGCATCCAGAATGGCCACGAGTACGCGCCCGAGCTGATTGGGATCCCAGAGCGAAGGTGTTCCACCCCCGAAAAACACAGAGTGGATTCGGCGCGAACGGAGTTCCGCGCTTCTGAATCCCAGCTCAGCAATCACCGCATCCGCGTACGCATGGTGGGGGATGGTGTCGCGTTCGCCAACGACGCTGAGGAAGTCGCAGTACGGGCACTTAGCTAGGCACCAGGGGAAATGGACATAAACCCCCAAGGAATCTCCCGCGAAGATTTGATCGTGGCGAGCGTCTGTTTCGCCGGGGGAGGCCGTAGAGTCCAACACCAGGGGCCTATAGCAGAGGGCTAGACCCTTTGCCGAACCTCCGACTCGGTGTTACGTTCCTGGTTGGTAGAAGTGCTACCAGGAGTTTCCTTGCTTACTGTCGAAGAGCTCGTTCAAAAGGTAGGAAAATACCATCCCCGCGCGGATATGGATCTGATCCGCAAGGCCTACGCCTTTTCGGAACGCTCACATCGCACGCAACTACGGAAAAGCGGCGACCCGTACTTCATTCATCCAGTCCACGTAGCCTCGATCATCGCGGACCTGCGCTTGGACGCAGCCAGCATCTGTGCAGGCCTGTTGCATGATGTGATTGAAGATACCGAGACTTCGGCCGAGGCGTTAGCCAAAGACTTCGGGGGCGAAGTGTCAGAAATCGTGGATGGCGTGACCAAGCTGGGTCGCATCAACTTCCGCAATCGCGAAGATCGCCAGGCCGAAAGCTTTCGGAAGATGGTGCTCGCCATGGCGCGCGATATCCGCGTGCTCTTGATCAAGCTCTGCGATCGCTTGGACAACATGCGCACGCTCGATCACATGAAGCCGGACGCGCAGGAACGTATCGCGCGTGAAACGCTCGACATCTACGCACCGCTCGCCAATCGACTCGGGATTCAGTGGGTGAAATCCGAGCTCGAAGACTTGGCTTTCCGTTACCTGTATCCGGATGAATACAAGGACGTTACCAAGCGTCTCGGAAAATCACAGAAAGAGCGAACTCGTTATATCGATACCGTGAGTAAGACGCTCGTTTCGCGGCTGGCCGAGCAGGGATTCTCTGCAGATATCTCGGGTCGAGCGAAGCATCTGTTTTCGATTTACCGAAAAATGCGGCTGCATCAGTGCGAATTTGAGCAGATCTACGATCTGATCGCGTTCCGAATCTGCGTGGAGAGTGTTGCAGATTGTTACGCAACGCTCGGCGTCGTGCATTCCAAATGGATGCCGATCCCCGGCCGCTTTAAAGACTATATTGCTCTACCCAAACCCAATCGGTACCAATCCTTGCACACCACGGTGGTGGGGCCATCAGGCCAACGGCTAGAGATCCAAATTCGAACCCACGATATGCATCGCGTCGCTGAGCACGGTGTGGCGGCACATTGGCAATACAAAGAACGCCTTTCGGGCGGCGTGCATCCAGATGATGCGCTGCATTTTAGCTGGTTGCGTGAGCTCGCGGACTTTCAGAACAACTTCAAGGACCCGGCTGAGTTCTTGGAGACGGTCAAGATTGATTTGTTTCCGGATGAGGTTTACGTGTTCACGCCGAAGGGTGATGTCCACGTGCTGCCACGGGGTGCAACGCCTCTGGATTTCGCCTATGCGGTCCACTCAGAAGTGGGGCACCATTGTTCTGGGGCGCGCGCGAACGGACAAATTCTTTCACTTCGCAACAAGCTCAAGAATGGCGACGTGATCGAGGTGATGACCTCCGCGAATCAGCATCCGAGCAAGGATTGGCTGGATTTTTGCGTTACGAGTCGCGCGCGGGCCCGTATCCGCGCTTATCTGCGTGGGGATGATCGCAAGAAGTCCATTAACCTCGGCCGCGAACTGTTGGAGTCGGAGATGCGGACCGCGGGGATGAGCTTCTCCAAGTTGCAGAAAACGGAATCTAAGGTTGCGCGCCTGCTTTCCCACCACCACTTCGGCTCACTCGACGAGCTGTTGCTCGCTCTGGGGCACGGACGCTTGGAGGCAGAGGCGTTGGTGGCGACGTTGCGGAGTGATCAAGGCACGGGCGTGACCCAGCCGCCACCTGACTTGAAGACGGGGGCTATTGAGAATTTGGTGCGGAAGGTCACCCGCCGTGAAATGGGGGCAATTCGGGTTGCCGGGCTGGAAGATCTCCTGGTGCGCTATGGCAAATGTTGTACTCCATTGCCGGGAGATCCGATTGTTGGATTCATCACGCGCGGCCGCGGCGTTACTGTGCATCGGCGCGAGTGTATCAAGGCCTTCGATACCGATCCGACGCGGCGCATCGAGGTGCAGTGGGACACGCGGGCGAAGGTGAATCACCCCGTGCAGTTGACGGTGATCACCACCAACAAGCCTGGGATCTTAGCCACGGTGAGCCAGACCTTCAGTTCGCAACGCATCAACATCAGCGAGGCCAATTGTCGCTCGGAGGATCCCGGTCGAGCCCGCAATGTGTTCACCTTTCAGGTTCAGGATCTTTCTGAGCTGAAGGCCATCATGCGCGCACTCTCGAAGATCCAGGGAGTCGTTGAGGTTTCGAGGGTATAAAGTTTGGGCTTTAACGCCTGATCTGACCGTGGCATCAGTGTGGGTCATGCAGGGTAGGATTCGGTCCGTTATTCGAGCCTTGATCTTGGGCGGCCTTGCCGCCGCTTCTGGCTGCACCGAAGCGCGCGTGCACGCAAAGCCCGCGGCATCGCCAAAAATCCTCGCCGAGCGGCCTGCGCGAGATCTCAAGCCTGAGATGGCGCCGGTAGTGCGTTTGCCTGAGGCTGAGGCCGCGCATCTGCTGCGACGGCTAACGTTTGGTGCCAGGCCGGGCGAGGTGGCGGGTTTGTCTAAGAGCGGCCTGAATGCCTGGCTAGAAGCGCAGCTTTACCCCGAACGCATGGAAGACACACGTGGCAAGCTCGCACTCGAACCGTTCCTAGATGCGTTGGCTCCTCCCAAGGAGCTTCTAGGAAAATTTCTGAAGGCCGAAATGATGGGCAATGCGGCCGAAGGTGAGGCGCCCAAGGACGAGAAGGGGATCAACAAGCTGACTGATTTCGGCCGGCTGCTTTCGTTCGCACAGATGAGTCAGATTGTTCGGCAGGCGGAGAGCGAACGGCAGTTGTTCGAAGTCATGGTCGACTTTTGGACGAACCACTTCAATGTCTTTGCGCGCAAAGGTTTGGTCAAGCTGTTTGTGGCCGACTACGTCGAGCGTGCCATTCGACCGAATGCGCTGGGTAAGTTCTCGGATCTGCTACTGGCGACGGCGCAGCACCCTGCCATGCTGATCTATTTGGATAACGCCCAAAGTAGCGTGGAGGGGAGCGCAAAGCGGGGGAAAAATAAGATCAAACGCGGAGGGATCACCGAAAACTACGCGCGCGAATTGTTAGAGCTCCACACGCTCGGTGTGGACGCTGGGTACACTCAAAAGGATGTGATCGAGGTCGCGCGCATTCTGACAGGTTGGAGCATCGAACGTGCCGGGGCTGCGGGGCCGGGCTTCAAGTTCAAGTCAAACGCCCATGATCGCGGCGAGAAGCTGGTTCTGGGTCAAGTCTATTCTGCAGGCCGAGGTGTCGAGGAAGGTCAGGAGTTAATCCAGCGGCTTGCCAACGATCCGCGCACAGCCAGACATCTGGCGCGGAAGCTGTGTGCACGCTTGGTGGCGGATGCGCCGCCGGAAAGCTGTATCCAGGCTGGGTCGCAGGCTTTTCTGGAAAGTGGTGGAGAGATCAGGAAGCTGCTGCGAGCGATCGTGGGTTCCCGAGAGTTCTCGGTTGAGAACCACCGGTTGGGGGCGATGAAGTCGCCGTTGGAGTTTATGGTGAGCGCGATTCGCGTGCTGAACGGGAAGATCGAGGGCGATGCGCGGCGTTTGGCAAGAATGGCCGAGCAGCTAGGAGAGCCGTTGTTGATGCAAGCAGTACCGACCGGATACCCAGAAGCCGCCAAACAATGGGCCAGCGCCACCGGAGCACTCAGCCGGATGAATTACTCGATTCAGTTAGCTTCGGGCCGAGTTCCCGGTGTTAACGTGGATTTAGAGCGGCTGTTTCCGAATGCGGAACCTGAGGCCCTCGTCAACGAAGTAAACAGGGTGGTTTTGTCTGGAGCGGCCGCCCCTGCCACCTTGGAGGCAATAGCGGAACAGGCCAAGCAGACACCGAAGGAAGGCGAACGTCGCCAATTGGCGGTGGCTTTGGCCTTGGGTAGCCCGGATTTTCAACGTCAATAGAGTGGAGCTCAGGCTAAGGATGACTTCTCGACGCGCATTGGTGAGTTTCGGTATCGGCGCTGGATTCTCAACGCTTGTGGGAAACGGGTGGGCGAACACGAGCACGCCTCTGCTCGCTGCGCGAGCCAACAGACCCGCGAAAAAACAGCTGGTCTGCATTTTTATGCGAGGAGGCGTGGATGCGTTGAACGTGGTCGTGCCGCACGGCGCCGACGACTACTACAAAGAGCGTCGCGAGATCGCCGTGCCTGCTCCGGGCAAAGCAGCGAATTCCGCCATCCGTTTGGATGCCATGTATGGTCTTAATCCTGGGCTTTCATCGCTTTTGTCGCTGTATCGAACTGGGCAGCTCGGGTTCGTGCATGCCGTGGGTTCACCCAATCTGACGCGCTCCCACTTTGATGCCCAAGATCTGATGGAGAGTGGGACTCCGCTCGATGCCTTCACACGTGATGGTTGGCTGAATCGCTGCGTGGCGAGCCTGCCGACAGATGCGGCAACAAGTCCGTTTCGTGCGGTTGCGGTAGGGCGCAGTTTGCCGAGGGCCCTCTACGGGAGCCAAGCGACGCTGGCCATTGACGATGTCGAGAGCTTTGGTTTGCGTGCCCCGGGTGGTGTGCGAGAACGCTTGCAAGCTGGCTTTCGAAGCATGTATAGCGCGGGTGGGGATGAGGCCGCGAGCGCTGGCTTAGCGGCGATGACGACCGTAGACCTCGTGCGCGAGAAGACGGCGGGAAAGTATGTGCCCGAGAACGGCGCCGAATATCCGAAGCCCGGGCGTCGGCTCATGAATGTGGCGCGCTTGCTGAAAGCAGATCTGGGCGTCGAGGTAGCCTGGGTGGATGCCGGCGGCTGGGATACGCACGCCAATCAAGGCGCCGGCGTGGGCCAGCTTGCGGGTCGCCTGAAGGATCTGGGCGATTCGTTGGCCGCGTTTCACAAGGACATGGGCAAACGCATGCGTGATGTGGTCGTCGTCACGCTGAGCGAATTTGGTCGCACGGTGCGACAGAATGGAACCGGCGGGACCGATCACGGTCATGGCGGAATCATGTTGCTCATGGGTGGGAAGTTGCAGGGAGGCCAGGTATTCGGGGATTGGCCCGGTTTGGCGATGGACCAACGCCATGAGGGGCGCGATCTCGCCGTCACCACCGACTATCGAGCGGTCCTCGCCGAAGTTTTGACGCGCCACCTTGGGCTTCCTGATCTGACACTCGTATTCCCAGGGTTGCCATCGAACAGCGCCCTCAAGCGGAAGCTCTTCGCGTAGAGGGGGAGACAGGCGGAGTTCGCTCGGCCAGTGGGGGCAACACTCTTCAAGAAACGCAAACGACGCGCTGGGAGACGCCTCTGCGACGATTTAAGATAGTAAGCATGCGAACCACTTTTTTTCTTTGTTCGAATCTCCCCCGACTCGCGCGAAGCGACAGGCTTGGGGGAGACAGGCCGAGTCCGCTCGGCGAGAGGGGGCAACAATATTAAATACAGACTAACGACCCGCTGAGAGACGCCCTCTGCAACGATTTTAGATAGTAAGCATACGAACTACTTTTTTCTCTGTTCGAGTCTCCCCCGACTGGAGCGAAGCGACAGGCTTGGGGGAGACAGGCCGAGTCCGCTCGGCCAGAGGGGGCAACAGTCTTATTTGCGGAGGGCTTCCAACATTTCTGCGTTGCTCAGGAATTTCTCCCGGAGCTTGCCGGCAGTTTGACCGCGTTCGAGCTCCAACCGATCCACCTTTTCCCAATCGGCATAGGTAGTTACCTTGAGACCGCGTTGGGAAAGGAGTCCGTCGATGACTTCGCGCGAGGCGCCCCGACGTGCGGGGTCGGCTGCCGCATCCGCTAGCATGTGTTGCGCGGTTTGCGCAGAATCGGGCTTGTTGGTGCCAATCACGCCGCTTGGGCCGCGTTTGATCCAGCCCGCCACGTACAAGGCGCGCACGGTTTCCCCACTGGCAGTGACGACTCGGCCTTCTTGATTGGGGATCACTCCACGCTTTTCATCGAAAGGCACGCCTGGAAGGGGCACGCCTGCGTAGCCGATGGAGCGAAATACCAGGCCTGCCTCAAGCTCCAGATATTCGCCGGTACCCTGCGCGCTCTGTTGGCCATTTCTCTCCACCAGTCGGTTGCGCTCGATCTTCACTTGGCTCAACTTGTTGCCGCTGCCCGTGAGCTGTGCCGGTTTGCCGGTGTCCGTGAGCTCTGCCGGTTTGCCGGTGCCCGTGAGCTCTGTCGGTGAGGCCAGGAACTCCATGCGCACGACTTTCCCAGCCTTGGGAGGGCGTGCAGCCAGCTCAGCCATGAACTCAACCTTACGCCGGTCGCCCGCCGACAGCGTATCCAGTTGGTCGAGTGCGGGCTGTAATTGGGCGAATTCGATCCTCACATCAACGCCCTCCAGCCCCGCGATGTCCTGCAATTCCCCTAGATCGAACGCGGCTTCTGCCGGCCCCCGCCGACCGAGCAGCACGACTTCCTCGACACGGCTCGCTTCTAGGGCTCGGTGCGCATGGGCCGCAATGTCAGTCTCAGCGAGCTCGGATGTGCGACGCACGAGCAAACGGGCGACGTCCATCGCAACATTCCCCATGCCAACGACGATCGCTCGCTGACAAGAAAGATCAAACTCTTCGTGGGCAAAGCTTGGATGCCCATTGTACCACCCCACGAATGCAGTAGCTGCGTGACTACCGTTCAACGCTTCTCCCGGAATGCCGAGCTTCCGATCTCCCGAACTCCCCACCGACAGCAGGACTTGATCGTACAGCTCGAGCAGCTCGCCCACCGAGACATCAACGCCCACCTGGACATTTCCAAGCAAGCGAAACAGTGGATCTGCCGCCGTGCGTTCAAAAGCTTTGGCAGCGCGTTTGATTTTCTGATGATCCGGAGCAACACCTGAACGCACGAGTCCAAACGGTGCAATCAGGCGCTCGAACATGTCGACCTCAACTGGCAGCGTCTTGTTCTTCAAAAGGGCATCTGCCGCGTAAAAACCAGCAGGTCCGGAACCAACAATCGCCACTCGAAGTGGACGCACAGCATCAGGCATCGAGCGTGAAGCTACCACACAAATCAGCGTTCATTTATCCGAAAACAGCGCAGATCCACTGCTTTTTGACACCAGCCCTCGGGCCTTTTCGGAGTGTAAAGTTCCACGCCGAGAGGGCTGCCGGCCAGGCGTGTTTTGAGATATAGCGCCCAGGCGTGGTTCCTGACCTGATTAAATGCCGTTGCCGTGCGATGTCCAATGAGGCCCTGTGAAAGGCGTTTGGAGAAGTAGTGCAGCACTCGGGATGTTGTGGGCGCTCGCCTGCGGCGTCCCACCAAAAACGCCACTTCAACCTGTACTCATGCCAGAACCGAAGGTGGATGCGAGTCCTTCCAGAGACGTGCAGAGACCCGCTGCAACGAAACCCACCGCAGCTGTGCCCACCCCAGTTGTTCCCGATGCGGCGACGCCTGAACAGTTGCCGACGCCTCGACATTTCCCGCCCGCAAACTTTGAGGCTCCGTATGCGGCCACCGCCCAGCCCGGGGATGGCGAATGGTCACCCGTGGGCGCCCCCAACGACCGAGCGCGAGCCAGTGTCAGCATGGTGCGAAGCGTCGTTCACCCACATGCTGCAGCTCGATATGTGTCTGTTGAGATCGTCGCGCTGGATTTAGAGCGGTTGGATATCCGGTTTGCGTTGGGTACTAAAGACGTGGAGGGTAAGAAGGTGCCGGCAGGGGTGCCCGTGGGGCTAGTGCCCGTGAGCGAGCAATCCCGACTTTTGGCGGTCTTCAATGGGGGATTCCAGGAGCAGCATGGTCATTTTGCGATGGGGCTCCAGGGATTCATGGTCGGGCACCCGCGGCCAGATGCATGTGCATTCGTGTCTACGGAGGTTGGCGCATTCAAGCTGGCAACCTGGGCGCGCCTAGAACCGACCCAGAGTTTCCGTTTCTTCCGACAGACACCGCCGTGTCTGCTTGAAAACGGGGAGTTTCACGCTCAGCTTCTGAAAGGAAACTCCAAAATTTGGGCCGGGCACAATCCCAATATTGTAACTCGGCGCCGTTCTGCGCTTGGGGTTGATAGTTCGGGTAAAGTCTTGTTTTACGCGGTAGGGGTGGAGGCCGAGCCATTGCAATTGGCTCAAGCATTGAAGGTGGCCGGTGCCGTCGCGGCTGCTGAGCTCGACATTAATTGGGCATGGACGAAAATGGTTTTCTTTCGCGATGCTGCAGATGCTCTGGAAATTGGCTCAGCGCTGCGCGAGGAAATGGTGCATGGCAAGTCAACGTACGTAAGAACACCTTCCGATCGCGACTTCTTCTATGTCGTTACTCAGCCGCCTGAGCCTAAATAGGCAGAGCGCTTGACGGGGTGCAGCGCGAGCTGCAGGTTATGTGGGAGAAACAATGCTGCGGACGTTGGTCGATATCTACTCACTCGTTGTGCTCGCCTCGGTCGTGGTGAGTTGGCTGAGTGTTTCTCCGAGCCATCCCGCCGTTCGCTTCATCCACGGGGCAACCGAGCCCGTGTTAGCACCTCTTCGCCGAGTGCTTCCGAACATGGGCGGTCTTGATTTATCCCCGATGCTGCTCCTGATGGCGCTCCGGGTGTTGGCGCGGCTCGTCTAGCTGCGTCGGCTAGGCGCTTCCGCATATCCCGTGATGAAGACCTCGGGTGCGTCTTCGCCCCAGCGCAGAAGCTCTCCCACAGGAACCTCGCCTTGGCATTCGAGCACCAGATGCGTGCGCGTTGCGGGCAGCGCGCTTGGGCCGCCGTCCGTGGCATCTTCCTCAGCCCACGCTCCCAGGTTAACGTAGGTCTGATTCGGCGCGGCCTCGGAAACTTCAGGCATGTGCGTGTGTCCCATCACGATAAATGCAGCTGGAAACAGTTGGAGCACAAGGGGTGCTCGATTCCTGAGGTCCGCGCTGGCATCGAGTGAGCCGCGAACTTTTCGCCATGCGACAGCCGCGATGCTCGCAATGAGTGCAATAATCCCGGAGAAAAGCAGCGCGCGTTGCCAAGAATCCGTTCGGATGGCAACGGCGATAACCGCGCTTAGGCTCAGCAACGCCACCGCAACGCGATCCAGCATGACGCTCGCCAAGATGAGCACGAGGCTTTGCGTGACCGGTGGCTTTTGGAGCCGAGCGAGGGCCCGCAAGCGTTCGACGCTGATGTGCTTGGCGTCGCCGAGCAGCTTCATCTTGCGTTCGTGTTCGCGTTGGATCCAAGCTGCGGCTTCAGAAAATTGAGCCCTGTAGATCCGCATCATCTCAACGACAGCGAAGGTGAAGCGCTGGCCTAGCCGTGCAGCTCCGCCAAATCCGAGGCGTGTGGCGAACCTGACGTAGTCGAGAAAGCCAGCCCGGTCGTGCCCAGCCTCCAGCATGCCTTGCGTCGGACGAACGATGTAGCGCAATAAGACGTCGGTCACGGACTGCGAAAGCCGGCGACGATCGCGAGGATTTACCGGGTGGAGCAGGTGTTCTTGTGAACAAAAATGATCGTACTGGTGCCCATGCTCAACATAAACGACGTCGCGTTCGTAGTAGAACCAGGGCGCGAACTCGACTTCATCGCGTGAGACAGGCGCGAACTTCTGGAGACAGCGAACGAAGTCCCCCTGCACGCTTTCCCAGTGCAGATCGACATCATGATTGCCTCGCAATACCACCAGGGTATTGCCGTCGGCCACAAAACGAGCAAGCGCACGGAAAACGCCACGATGGTGCCGCAACACGAGTTCCAACTTGGCGCGCGCGTGATCTTCAGCGCTCCCAAGCCCGTGTTCGTGCTCTTCCGGGGTGAGGCTCGTTTTGATGTGTCCTCGGCGCAGCGCGGGCACGCTCATACCAATGAAATCAACAAAATCTCCTGCGATGATGAGCCGCCACGGCAGGCCGCCGCGGCGATTTCGCTGATACCACTTCAGCAGACGTACGAAATCGCGGTCGCGAAGAAGGCTATTTTTGCCGCGCAAAGGCGCATTCGGGCGTGAGTGTTGAACCAGGTCGCTCCCCAGGTGCACATCCGAGAGCACGAGCAAGTTGTGTCGCGAAATCTTGCGAGTGCTGAGCGGGGGCAGGGAAGTCATGGTGGGCTCGGGAGCAAGGTGCCCTTAAGTACAAGTATGTGCCCACAGTAGCGCTTCGCTAGGCCCGAGCGCGATTTCTACGCGTCAGCGGCCGAGCGCATACGCGTGCTGGAATCCTGGCTCTGGGGCTCGGGTTGCAGATCTGCACGAAAGACGAGTAGCTCGCGGGTTGAGAAGCGCGACCCTTGCAGAATGATCTGTGCGCCTTGTCGAGAATTGGCGTCGATCACGATGGGAGCGAGCAGATTCACCGTGGCTTGTTCAGTGGCCGTTGCAATCACAACGGCCAGCACGGCGATATCTCCGCTCGGTGCGTCCATGCCGGCGGCAAGCAAAGCGTCGGTGAGTGGGACGTCGGGGTAGGAGGTAGGGAAAGCGTGTGCCGAAGCCACGGGTAGAGCTACCTCGGGCGCATCCACGGACTGAAGCCAGCCGATAATGTTGCTGTCGCCTTGCCCTAAAAGGACATAGCGCTTCGCCTCCGGGAAACCAATAATGCCGTGAGGGAAAGAGATAACGGCGCTTTCTTCGAAGGCGACCTTTCCGAATCTTTTGCTGATGATGTTCATAGAGGTATCTCGACTTGGCTGGTTGAGTGATGGATTATTGGTTGCCCATGATGCCGGTAGCGGTGCGGCGCTCGATCTCACTGAAGCTCTCGATCACCCGCTGCATGGCGTCGAAACTACGGGTCGCCGTGACGAGCTCCGTCATACTCTTGACGACAGAGACATTCGAACTCTCGAGGGAGCCGGTAGCGAGTGATGGAGCCGTGGCTTCCGCACTGGCTGCTGGTGCCCGAAACAGTGTGGTCCCTTCGCGCTCCATGATGTCTGGGTTGGCGAAATGGAAGAGTGCGAGTTGGCCCACGGACTCACCTCCTGCATAAACGGTGCCGTCGCCACCGATGCTCACGTCCGTCTCGCCCTCGGGGATCGCAATGGGGCTCTGGCCTTCATCTAAGACTTGCTGGCCGCCTGCGGTGGTCAATTGGCCATCCACAACTTGAAACGCGCCGTCACGCGTGTAGCGTTCGCCTTGGGCTGTTTGTACGGCAAAATAGCCGTCACCGTCGATGGCTGCATCCAGGCTGCGCCCCGTGGCGACGCTGGCGCCGGGAGTTCGGTCCGGGGAGCGAGTTCCTACGACCGTGTAGCGTCGATAGTCAGTGGCGGCGCCTGCCTGTTCCTTGGCGGCCAGAACTTGCCGGAACACAGCTCGGTCCGCTTGGAACCCGGTGGTTGAGGCATTCGCCAAATTATTGGCGGTGACGTCAAGATTTTCGAGGTGCCCAATGGCACCCGACGCTGCTGCCCAAATGCCACTGCTCATAGGTAGACGCTCTTTCCTAAGGAACCACGTCGGTAGGCTCGGCCGTGCAACGTAGCTCGGATGCGGTGAATCGCTTCGATGTGAAGTTGGCAGGCGCGAGACTCGGAAATATCCAGAACCTCGCCGATCTCGCGGAAGGAGCAATCCTCCTGGTAGTAGAGGCCAAGAATCAACTGCAAGCGCTCCGGAAGCTGCTCAACAGCTTCTGCAACCGAACCCACCTCAGCACGTCGCCCGACCTGTGCTTCAGGCGATGCATCGGCAGAAGCTGGTTCGGCCACTTCCGAAAGTTCAAGCCGGGCCGAGCCTGCGTCGGAGATATCACTCAAGAGAGAGTGATAGTCATCCAAGCTGAGTCCGAGCGCGCGTGCCACCTCTTCGGTTTCGGGCGCTCGCCCAAGCCCGGCCGTAAGATCACTCATGACTTGAACGATCCGGCGGGAGGCCGAACGCATTTTGCGCCCCATGGGGTCGAGTGAGCGCAAATAGTCCAAGATGGCTCCCCGCACCCGATGCGAGGCGTAGGCCTCGAATTGCTCTTCGTTCATTTCAGGCGTGCGGCGATCCAGTGCCTCCAGCAATCCCACCCAGCCTGCACTGATGACGTCATCCACGGTGATGGAGGGAGGTAGCTTGCGAACGGCTCGCATCCCAATACGACGCACGAGCGGCATGTACCGTTCTGCGATCTCGGCAGGCGCGGGTGTGTTGCCTTTCGCGAGTGCCAGTTGGGTGGAAGCCTGAGGGTGATTCATCATGCGCTCGGTAAGAGTGCGTCCAGAATCTGTCCGATCGACGCCGCGTGAATATCTTCGGGGACGCGCGGGCCATTACACAGGTAGGTAAGCGGCAGCGTGTGGCCGAGCGCCGCGTGGAGGCTTCCTCCGATGCACTCGGTCTCGTCGAGCTTCGTGATCACGACGCCCGTGGGTGGCGGGGCTGCGTAAACTTGGGTTACCCGCTCAACATCTCGCGCGCGCAGCCAAGCCGGCACCACCAACAAGACATCCACAGGCACTGAGGCTTCCGCTAGGCACTCAGTGACTCGTGGGTCTTGCCATTCACGGTCAGCGCTCCGACCGGCGGTATCGACCAAAACGAGATCGGCGTTGTGGTCGCGCAACATGCGGCGAAAACTATCGACGTCGTGGGCTACGCCCATGGGCATGCCAAGGATCTGGGAGTAGCGCTGCCATTGAGCCACGGCTCCGACTCGGAAGGTGTCGAGGGTGATCACGCTCACGCTGCGTTTCCCATCCAGGCGCGCGCGCGCCGCGAGCTTGGCGAGCGTGGTGGTCTTTCCGGCGCCACTCGGCCCGATACAGGTAATGAGGCGGGGTCCGGGCTTCTCGATGGGGCTATCCGCGAAAGCGAGAGCACCGGAGACGCGTTGCCGGAGGTAGCGAACGAGCGCGCGAGGGTCGCCGTTAGCATGTGCTTCTGCGCCGTTGGCCAGCATCTGCGCGAGCGAGCCTTCAATGCCCGCGTTGTGCAGCAACGCTTCCGCGCGCTGGTTGGATGAGCGACCGTGACTTAGCTCATCGACCATCGAGCGCAAGACGCGGAGTTCGCGTTCCATCAAGTTTGTCTGGGGTGCTGGTGCCGTCGGCCTGAAGGATAGGCTCCTTTTTCTTGGACGAACTGGGCGGGCTGCGGCGTCTGCTTCGCGGGTGTTTTCTGGGGCCGGAGCCGCAGCGACTTCGACGTACGGCGTGGAAAGCGGTCCCTTGTTGCGGCCGACCGAGCGTGTTGCGCCGATGACAGCATCGCTGCCGAATGCGGCCTTCACTAGTGAAATGGCTTCCTTTAGGTCGCTTCCTCGAAATGTTTGATACTGCACTCGGGTTTCTCCTGCTTTCTCTCGGTTCAGGCGGCGCGTGGCGTCGCTGAGACAACTTCAAACGGAATAATGTTGGAGCTCGCTTCGATCTCTCGAAACGAAAGCACCGCCAGCGAAGGGCAGCGCCGTTCGGCGAAGGCGCGCACGTAACGGCGAAGGTCGGGACTTGTCACCAAACACGCGCGACGTCCGGCACGCTCCATGTTTTTCACGGCCAGTTCCAGCGCGTTTCCTAGATCCCGTGTGACCCCGGGGTCGAGCGCACCGCCAGTACCTGCGGCGATTTCCCGCAATGAACGCCGGAACATGTCCTCGATGGGGGTATCCAGCACCAGGGGCGAAAGGGTGCCCTCCGAGTCTGCGTAGGTTGAGGTGATCTGGCGTGAGAGCCGCTGGCGTGTCGCTTCGGTCAGCTGCTCGGTGTCGCGGCTTGACGGCGCAAGCTCGACCAGGGTTTCGAGGATTGTGCGAAGGTCTCGAATTGAAACACCTTCCTTGAGCAGATTCCGCATCACCGTGGTCACTTCAGCAAAGGAGAGCAAGTTCGGGACCAACTCTTCGACGAGCTTGGGCGTGGTCTTGCCGAAGACCTCTAGGAGGTGGGTGAGCCCCGCCCGGCCGAGCACCTGATGCGCGTGACGGCGCACAACTTCAGCCAAATGCGTGGCAATCACCGTGGCGTGATCGACCACGATGTAGCCCAGCGCTTCAGCGAATTCTTTGTCGCCCCGCACAATCCATTTTGCCGGAGTGCCAAATGCCGGCTCTTTGGCGCTTTCTCCGGACAAATCGGGCATCTCTCCGGACGAATCGAGCGCCAACAGTCTGCCAGCCCGCGTCGACCCTCTGGCGATCTCGGTGCCTAATAACAGAATGCGGTAGTCGCCAGGCGGGAGCTGGAGGTTGTCCTTGATGTGGATGGGTGGAACCACGATGCCGAGCTCAGCGGCAGATTGTTTGCGCAAGGCGCCGATGCGATCCACGACCGTCCCTCCCATGGAAGGGTCCACGGACTGAACCAGTTCATAGCCGACTTCCAAGGTGAGTACGTCGAGGGAAAGGGCAGCCTCCAGCTCATCTTGAGGGCTTGGTTGAGAGTCTGAAGTCGGCGCGGAAGCAGCGACCACGGGCTCCTTGATCTCAAACTTGCCGGTATAGGCGCCGTAACCCAAGACGGACGCCAACAGCAGGAAAGGGATGGCTGGCATTCCAGGAACGAGCGCCATCAGCGTCAAAATTCCGGCGGTCGCGCCAATGGTTCGGCGACTCCCCAAGACTTGCTTCCGCATGGCAGTTCCGAGCTGCATTCCCGTCGCAGAGCGGGTGACCACGATGCCTGAAGCGGTCGAAATCATGAGTGCCGGCATCTGCGAAACCAGTGCTTCGCCCACCGACAGGACCGAGAACGTTTCGGCTGCTTTGCCGAGGTCCATGCCCGAAGAAATGCCAATCAACAGGCCACCGATCAGGTTGATACCGGTGATCAGGAGGCCGGCGATCGCATCGCCTTTGATGAACTTGCTGGAGCCGTCCATGGCGCCAAAAAAGTCCATTTCTCGGCTCAAATCCTGGCGTCTTTTGCGTGCCGTCGTGGCGTCGATGGTGCCGCTATTGAGCTCGGCATCGATCGCCATTTGCTTGCCGGGCATGGCATCCAAAGCAAAACGGGCCGCCACCTCGGCAACGCGCCCCGCGCCTTTGGTGATCACGACGAAGTTGATGACTACCAAGATAAAAAACACGACAAGGCCAACAACTACATTCCCCTCCACCACGAAACGCCCGAAGGTTTCTACAACCTTGCCTGCGGCCCCGCCGCCTTCGGCTCCGTGCAACAGGATGAGACGTGTGGTGGCCACATTGAGGGCCAAGCGCAGCAAGGTGGAAATCAGGATGACCGCTGGGAACGCACTAAATTGAAGCGGCTCTTCCATGAAAAGCCCAATCAAAAAGATCCCAATTGCGGATGCCAGGCTGACCGCGAGCAGAAAATCCACCAGAAATGGCGGCAGTGGCAGCACCATCATGAGAACGATGCCGACCACAGCCAGCGGGACGACGAGCTCGCCCCATTTGTTGTCGGGTGATTGGGTTAAAGGATCGCTCGCGGCCACGCCGCGCTACTAGCGAGAGGTGTGCCAACGGAACAATGGGGTGCAGGTGCGATGTCGCACTACGCCCGCTGCCCGCGCTTCTTGAGTCGATAGACGAAGGCCAAAACCTCAGCGACCACACCGTATAGATCAACAGGCACCGCCTTGCCGACCCGCACCTGCGCGGCCAGAGCGCGAGCCAGGGGGATGTTTTCAACCAGCGGCACGTCGTATTGTTTCGCCAACTTCCGGATGTGGAGCGCGACATCATCGTAGCCCTTGGCAGTGACCACCGGAGCGCCGCGTTCAGCGCGATAGCGGAGCGCGACCGAGACGTGCGTCGGATTCACGATGATGACATCGGCTTCCTGGACACCGCGGGCCAGACTGCGATTGGCGAGCTCGCGCGCGATTTGGCGGCGCCGGGCCTTGATTTCAGGGCGCCCCTCCTGCTGCTTCATTTCTTCCTGAACCTCCTCGCGCGTCATGCGCAGCTCTTTCTGCTGGCGCCACCAGGATTCGGCGTAGTCCACGGCGGCCATGATCACCAGCACGAAACTACACCAAAACGCGAGGCGCATCGAAACTTGAGCGGCCCCAATTGCACCAGCCGCCAAACTCGTCCGGCTGAGCTTGATCAGCGTTGGCAGATCCGCCTTGATCACCCAATAGGCCACGGCGCTGACCGCAGCGACTCGAGACATGCTGAGGAAGGTGCTGGTGGTGGCCTGCTTGAAGGAGAACATGTTCTTGAGCTTGCTCATCGGATCCAAGCGCTCCCACTTGGGCATGACCAGCTCAAACGATGGATGAAACCCGGCCTCCATGAAACCGACTGCTGTACCCGCCAAGGCTCCTGCAAACGCAAAGGGTAGGGCTATTTTGAACAGCGTCAGCAGCAGCTGCGCGGCAATGAGCGAAAAGCTCGCGTCGCCGATGTGGGCCGGACTCGTGAAGCAAAGCAGCGAAAATTCGCGCAAAATTTCGCCGAGATGGGTGCCAAATCCGATCAAGCAACCGAGCACGGCCACGGAGGCGGCGGTGGCGCCAGCGTCCTTGCTCCGTGCAAACTGGCCTTCTTCGCGCGCTTTGCGCCTCCGTTCTGGAGTTGGTTCCAGAGTTTTTTCTGCATCGGATTCGGCCATTTCACTTCACCAACGGGCGCAGGATCTGCTCGATGCGATCGGGGACGTGCGATGCATCAGCCACGAGGTCCTGGCTCAATTCAGGCAGAAAAACGATGATGACCGCCATGCCGCCGAGAATGGTCACCGCGAATCCTATGGAGAAGATCTGCATTGCGGGCGCAGCGCGCGACACAAACGCCAACGCGAGCTGCAAAATGAATAGCACGGCAAGAATAGGGATCGCGAGGCGGACTCCTGTCTCGATACTAGTGGCGGCGAGCTCAAGAATCACCGGCCCGAGTGGGGCGGGGTTGATCAAGGTTCCAGGTGGGATGATCCGAAAACTCGAGAGCAATGAACCCAGGAGCTGACGGTGCACTCCCACGATCAATGCGAGCGATATGGCGAACATTCGAAAGAAACGCGCCAGTAAATTTTCGCTGCCAAAACCTGGGCTGAAGACCTCTGCGGCGCTGAGGCCGATGCTGGGCGACACGGAGCTGGCCACAATTTCTGCCACGGCAACTGTCAGCCGGACAACGAAGCCGATCGCCGCTCCGAGCAAGAGCTCCGTAAGCCCGGCGAGCGCCAACGCCAAGGGGGCGCCGTTGATAACCTCCGGTGCTGCTGGGCTGGCGCCATGAGCCACAAGTCCGAGCGCGAGGGCCAAGGCGGCTCGGAGACGTACTGGGGCGTGAGACCATGGCAAGGGGGCGGTGATGAGGGCACCCGAGATGCGCGCGGTTTGAAACGAAAAGGCGAAAATTTGCGCCTGCACGAGCGTCGAGAAGATGTCTTGAGTGTCATTCACCGGACCACTGTCGCAATAGATTGGATGCTGTGTGAGGTGTAATCTACGAGTTCAGTGACGATCCATGAGCCGAGGACGGCCAACGCGGCGCCTAGGGCTAAGAGCTTCATCACAAATGAGATACTCGCCTCGTTCACCTGAGTGGCGGCCTGCAGAATGCCAACAATCAGCCCCATGGCGAGTGCCACCAGCAGCAAGGGCCCGCTGATCTTGGCGCCCAGCAGCATCGCGTTTCTGAACAAATCAACTGCAGCGTCAGTACTCATACAAAGCTCTTCATCAGGGCACCCGCGACGAGGTGCCAACCGTCCACTAAGACAAACAAAATGAGCTTGATCGGGAGACTCAATGTGGCTGGCGGCACCATCATCATACCCATAGTCATCAAGAGTGAGGCCACGGCCAAATCAACCACGAGAAATGGCAAGAGGATGAGCGCACCCATGTGAAACGCTGTCGTTAGCTCGGAGATCACGAATGCGGGAAGTGCCATCTTGATGGGCACATCGTCCGGCGCCTTCGGCAGCGCTGTCTTCGTTGCGTCGTAGAAGAGTAGGAGATCGGCCTCGCGTGTTTGGCGCAGCATGAACCGTTTCAAGGGCAGACTGGCGGTTTCGAGCGCTTGCATGTCGGTCATTTCGCCCAGCATATACGGATCAAAGGCCTTTTCTTTCATCTCGTTGAAGATGGGCGCCATGGTGAACAGCGTGAGAAAAATCGAGAGCCCCACAATCACTTGGTTCGGGGGAGTCTGCGCCGTGCCCACGCCCTGGCGCACAAACGACAACACCACCACCGTTCTCACGAACGAGGTCATGCTGATCAGGATCGCTGGCAGAAGCGACAGTAGCGTCAGGACGAGCAGGATCTTGAGCGAAGGCGCAAGCTCTTGTTTGGAAAGCAGCTGTTCGGCGGCTTCGTTCATCACTTACCGTTCGATTGGGAAAATAGGCTTGAAGCTTGTTCGTCAAGGTTCCAGCGTGGGGGACGTCGCGAGCTGCGCAGAGTGCTTCGGCTCGACACCACATCGTCTGTTTCTTCGGTTGCGATGTCCGACGCGGTGATGGAGCGGCGCCGCGGTGTTGCGTTGAGTGTGGTTTTGAGCATCTCAGCAAAGCGGCCCGCGCCGTTCAAAGGGATCTGGCTACTCGTGATCGGGTCATCATCAGCCTCCAGGTCGGGCATTCTGCCAGAGCGGCTCTTGGGCTGAGATTCACCAACCTCAGCCAGGCGCGTGACGTGTTGCTCGGTGACGCCCAGTAGGAAGGTTTGTCCTCCAATTTCGGCGACGACGATCTGCGCTTTGGGTCCGATGCGTGTGGTGCCTAACACGCGTATCGTGCCAAGCGACGGCGCAGCCACTCCTTGCCCTCTGCGGTGGCGTGCAAACCACGCGTAGGTCACGAGACCCGCCAAGATGAGCAGTGCGAGAACGGTCCGCCAGGAGCTGCTGGCGTCGGCAGCTTGGGCAAGCTCGGGGCTTTGTTTGCGAAGCCAGTTGGTTTCAGGCTTAGCAGGCGTGGGCTTGGCCTTGGCCCATTTGGCCTTCAAGGCTTGGACTTGCACATCCGCTGAAAGCTGTGGAGTCTCCATCGTCGAGACGGGTTGGACGCTGGCTTGATCAGCAGCTGCGGTTGGCTGCTCGGCGTGCGCTACCGAAGCAACTCCCAAGCTAAGCGCAAATAGACTGGCTATGACCATCAGTTTTCGCATCATTGGCCTCCTCGGGTTTCTTCGTTGACCAAGACTTCCGTAAGGCGAATACCGTAGCGTTCCCCCACGACGACAGCTTCGCCGCGCGCGACGAGTCGATTGTTCACCAGGATGTCGAGTGGCTCGCCACTGGCCTTATCCAGCTCCAGAACAGAGCCCGGCCCCAAACGGAGGACTTCGGCAATTTTCATTGAACGCCTGCCAATCTCGACAGTCACTTCGACGGGGACATCCATAACGAACGCCAAACTATCCAGACCGCGTGCGCCGGGAGAATGTGAGGCAGATGCCTTGGCTGCTGGCATGGGGGCGACACCCGCATGACCTTTGCGTTCGTCGGCGTCGAGTTCGTCGTCGAGCGACCCCATCGCCACCATATCGTCAGGTGGGTTGCTGTGGGGTCTTTGTCTTCCAATGTTCTTGTCGTCGAAGGCGTCGGTCATGTTCTGATGCCTTCCTATTCACGAGCCGTGCCGACCTCGGATCTCAATGGCGAGCTGACCTCGGGAGATCACCGGCGAGCCTCGAAGTTTGACGATTTGCCCGACACGTATCGCAATTGGGTCATCAGTCGCGGTGCCCAGGCGCAAGACGTCGCCAGCTTTTAGGCGCAAAAGTTCGCGTAAATTAAGCTTGACGCTGCCGAGCTCGGCAATGAGCGTCAAGGATACGTCGCGCAGAGCGTCAGCCACCCTGGGGTCGCCTTCAAAATGCGGCGTCTGGCCATCGGCCGCTTCGCGGACTGCAGCTTCCAAGCCCGTGGCACTAACGCCCAAGGTGATCGAAGCTTTGACGGGTAGCCCGTCAAAATCACAACGCACAAAGAGGCCCTGAGTGCTGGGTTTGGTGGGCATCTCGCCGGGAGTCACAGCGCGTGCTGTCACAACCTTAACTTGGATGCCGGCCTCTTGCTGGCAGGCCTGCATAAAATCTTCTGCCAGTGTGCGCGCTACGCGCGTGATCAAAGCCCGTTGGGCGAGTGTCAGTTCACGGGTGAGCGCAGCTGAATCTGGACTGCTCGTAGCCCCAAGAGTTCCGTCGAGAAGGAGCGCGAGGGCGAGCGTGTCGAGCGTCAATTCTGCCCAACCATTGCCCCCTTCTGTCTCCAAGGACACGACGAAACGCGGCCCATCCAAGGGCTCGTCATCCGCCGGAGAGGTGAAGGCAACAGTACCGGGCTCGAGGTGCCCCCGCTGCTTCACCATGAAGGGTAGGGTGCGTCGAGCAGCACGCGAGAAGTTTGTCGCAACGTGCGTCATGATCCCCATGGCCGACCGAATTTGTCGATCCCTGCCAGTGAGATCGAGTTCGCGTACGTTTCCGGGGTCTTGGTTCATTGCGCAACGAAGTCTGCGATGAGGATGCGACGCGCGGGAAACTCGCCCAAGGCCTTCCGCGTCTTCTGGATAACAGCGTCTCGGATCTTGGGGAATCCTTTCGGGTCGGTCGCTTCTTCGAACGTGAGCGTTCGGAGGTACATGATCAGGGCCTCCCGTGCGCGAGGCTCGAAGTTCGCAAACTCTTCTTCCTTGCCTTCCGGGTGCTCAACGGCAAGATTGATCTTAACGTGGTGCCGCGCGCCCTCTGCATCCTGCACATCCACGACCAGTGAGCTTATCTTGGCCATCTTACTCTTGAGGCTGGCGGTGTCTGGGCTTTCTTCCGGCAAATCCGCCATTTCGCCCTCTTCGCCGTCGGTTCCCTCAGTCGCCTTGGGCGGCTTCTTCTTCTTTTTTGCGGTCTTGCCAGTGGCAGCCTTCTCTTCGCCAATAAGGCCCAATGCTGGCCCCGCCACGAAGACACCGCCCCCGATCGCACCGAGCAGAACAACCCCAATGATAACAAATAGGACAACGGGTTTCTTCTTCGGGACACCCGCCGGCTTGTCGTTGTTTTCGTCGTCAGCCACGTGAGCCCTCGGCTAGAAAATGGAGATCAGCGCTTGAGCTGCAGTGTCTCTTGCAGCATTTCATCAGCAGTGGTGATGGTGCGTGAGTTGGCCGCGAAAGCGCGTTGATGCGTGATCAAGTCGACGAATTCCTCGGCAAGATCAACATTCGAAGATTCCAACGCACCTCCGGAGATTGCTCCGCGGCCGCCCGAATTGGCTGAGCCGAGTGCCGGTTCCCCACTCTCGCGAGTTTGCATCCAGAGCCCAGCACTCGCACGGCTTAACCCATCATTCGATGTGAACTTGGCAATGCCTAGCTGGGAGATCGGGATTTTCTGGCCGTTAGTGTAGATGCCCTCGACAACGCCTTGACTGGTGACCGTAACACCGCTGAAGTCGCCCGAAGCGTAGCCGTCTTGGGACTGTTGCTGAGTGTTGGAACTGGCGGCGAACTGGGTGAGGCCATCCAGTCCCGTTCCTCCGCCGGCGACGCTGGAACCAAAGTCGAATGCAATCGCTTGCCCAGGCGCTGCATTGAGAAAATCTGCGGTGGCGGGAACGCCCGCTGTGAACGTGTCTAAAGCCCCGGAAGTGTTGAAACCCATGGTGCCCGAACCAATCTCGACGTTTCGCCCGGGCTGCGGAGGATTCACCTCATCGCCCGAGACGATGGCGTGGTATTCCCAGGCATTGGACCCCGTGTTTCGGAAATACACATCCATGCTGTGACCATTCCCGAGTGAATCGTAGACCGTCATCGACGTCGAGTGGTTCGACGTGGTGGAAGGGTCTAGCGGATCCCACGCCAGCGGGACTCCGAGTGAATCTACGGGGGGCGTCGAGGAGGAGTCTAGATTGGCTACAATCGTGGCATTCGCGGTGACTTTGGGCGGGATCGCGTTCAGCGGAATGGTCACATCACTGAGCGCCGAAGCAAAGGTGCCGGGTGGGTTGCTAGCTGTGTAGCCTTGGAGCTTCATCCCGCTCGGGTTGACGAGAGCGCCCGCGTTGTCGACCGTAAACTGGCCGGCGCGCGTGTAGAAATCGCCCGTAACTCCCGAAACTGTGCCCTTCACTACGAAGAATCCCTCGCCGTTCAGCGCGAGGTCTGTGGAGACACCTGTGCTCGACAGCGTGCCTTGCTCAAACATGTTCTGGACTTTGCCGAGAGTTACACCGGATCCCGGCAGCGTCGCGCTGTTGCCTTGAGTGATCGAACGCCCGAGCATGTCCTGGAAAATCGAGCGTTGCTTCTTGAAGCCGACGGTGTTCACGTTCGCGATGTTGTCGCCAACGACGCTGATCGCGTCACCTTCGGCACGCATTCCAGATACGCCTGTATTGAGAGCTTTGAGCATGGGTTGGTTCCTCTTGGGGTGTTATTTCGAAGTTGCCTGGACCTCAAGGAGGTCAGAGACGGGTGCGGTGACGCCATTGTCTAGTGTGAGCACTGCGTAGCCACGGTCGAACGAAACACTCGTTACGGTGCCTACTGTCTTTTGCGCGGCGTACACGGCGCTGCCATCTGCACTGCTTGCCTCAACGGACACGCTGTAGTTGCCGGGGTTTTGGCTGATACCTGTGGTGTTTTTCCCGTCCCAACGCAGTGTCACCTGGCCAGCTGTGCGGCTTCCGAGCTCAATGGTGCGCACGGCATTGCCGGCTTGGTCTCTGATGACGACGTTCGTTTTCTCAGAAGCGGCTGCGAGTTCAAACGAGAGTGGTGCGCCGGTGCCGCTAGAATCGAGTGAAATCGTGGCTCCCGCCACATTGACCTTCTTCCCAATGAAGCCAACGGCGTCCGTATTGGATTGGCCCTTGCTCTGAAGCGCTAGCAGATCGAGTCGGCTGTTGATTCCGATGGTCTGTTCAAGCGATGAAAACTGCGCAAGCTGAGTGACAAACTCCGTATTCTCGACGGGCTTCAATGGATCTTGGTGCTTGAGTTGCGCAACCAGTAGCTTCAAGAAATCTTCGCGGCCCATGCCCGATTGCTGTGAGCCATCAGTGGTGAGTAGAGGAGATTGGGAGCTGACGGGATTGACCACTTCGCTAACCTATGACTTTCACGCGGCGCCGATCTGTTGGGCCTTGGTGCGTTAAACGTTGACTGCCTAAGGCAATGTTCCGGCGGCTATTCCCTGGCTGTGCAAGTGCGGTGCCAGCGCGCTGGGTTAGGCGCAGCGA
>CAZSUA010000006.1:33333-58241 GCA_964609655.1 uncultured Polyangiaceae bacterium
GGCTATTCCCTGGCTGTGCAAGTGCGGTGCCAGCGCGCTGGGTTAGGCGCAGCGAAGCCACATTGAGCCCCGCGGCTCGAAGCACGTTGCCGAGGTTTTGGAGTTCAAGCTGCAAGCTTTGGAACGCTTGCAGCTGATCGACACTGAGCAAAATCCGCGTTCCCTCAGCGCACTGCTGAACAACCAAGGACATTTGCCCGAATTCCACCGAGTTGAGTTCGACTGTGAGCGAGTTGGCCTCCTGTGTCGTGCTGGCTGGCCTACCGGCGGCTCCACACTCGTTGGCTGGGGGTTGCGCAACGGTGGCAGGCGTCAGACGTGCGTCGCCCGAGCGCCAAGCTTCCGACGCTTGAGGCGAGGAGCTTTCAATAGGTAGCAGTGTGTGGGCAAAGGCTGCGGCAACCCGCTCCCAGGTGGCACCGGTACCCGCGGCACCACTCTCGTTCCGTTCGGTGAGTGCGTTCTCGAGTCGCGCGGAAAGGCTTAGCGTCTGGGTGATCATTGGCCGGCTACCTGCCGTGCGCCGCCGCGATTGGCCTGAAATTCGTCCTCGTTTCGCCGTTCCGTGCGAAGTGCCTTGGCTCGAATCTCGGCGTCGATACGCACCAGCAGGGCTTCGATTCGGAGAACGTCCGAGCGCGCTTTGTGCACTTGGCCGAGGGCACGATCGCAAAGGCGATCGGAGTGGGCTTTCAGCTGCTGAGTGTGGGCAAAGTGATGCGCCTGTTGGCTCATCCAGTTCTGCGTGGTCACCCACATTTGCCAATCCGCTCCTGCGCGGTTAATTCTGACTCGTTCTAAAGCGGCCAGTCGGAGCCCCTCGGAGGCCGTTTGGACTGCGTGCTCTGCGGCATCGACTGCGGCGCGGGCCAACGACAATGCTTGAACCTTTTTGTCGAGTTCCTTTTGGCGTAGCTCGAGCAACTTCTGAATACGTTTTCGATCCATCAGCGCTTAGCTCCGTGGTTCGCCAGCACTCGCAGTCGCGCCTTGGTTTCCCCGAAAGACGTGCGTTTTTCGTGCACATCTTGGCGTGTGAACTGCTCGATTTGAGGCATCAAGCGACGGGCCAAGTCCGCTGCTGGATCGCTGCCATCCACGTACGCGCCGACCTGGATCAGATCCGCGACCTCCCGGTAGGCGCCCAACATGCCACGCACCTGGGCCGCGTCCTTGAGCAGGCTTGGTTCGGCGACATCCAGGGCGAGTCGCGAGACGCTTGCGAGCACGTCGACGGCTGGAAAGTGGCCACGCTCGCCAAGATTGCGTGACAGTACGATGTGTCCGTCCAAAATTGAGCGCACCGCATCGGCGATGGGATCGGAGAGGTCATCCCCTTCGACCAAGACCGTGTAAAGCGCCGTGATCACACCTGGACCAGAGCTCGTGCCTGCGCGCTCTAGCAGGCGCGGTAGGGCGGCGAAGACTGAAGGTGTGTAGCCTTTCGTTGCCGGTGGCTCTCCTGCTGCGAGCGCGGTCTCGCGGAGCGCCATGGCGTAGCGTGTGACAGAATCCATGATCAAAAGCACACTCTTGCCCTGATCACGAAAGTGCTCTGCGATCGCAGTCGCGGCTTCGGCGGCGCGGGCACGGACCAACGGCGGTTGGTCGCTGGTAGCTGCCACCACCACGGAACGCGCGAGGCCCGTTTCTCCCAGGCCGTTTCTCACAAAATCGTTGAGCTCGCGGCCTCGCTCCCCAACCAAAGCCACAACGTTCACATCGGCTTGGGACGAGCGACAAATCATGCCGAGCAACGTGCTCTTGCCAACGCCGGCTCCTGCGAAAATGCCTACCCGTTGCCCAAGCCCCAAGCTTAAAAAGCCGTCGATCACACGAACACCGGTTTCAAAAGGTTGCGTGATCGGCCGGCGAGAAAAAGCGGAAGGGGGCGCGGCATTCACTGGGCAGCGGCGCAATTTCGGAGGCTTCGGTAGCCCGTCCAGTGGCGCACCAAAAGAATCGATCACACGCCCCAGAAGTGCCTCACCAGCCGGCACTGTGGCGCCGCGATGCGTATGAACAACGCGTGCCCCGGGGCGGATCCCGCTGGTGGAGCCAAGTGGAGTCGCTAACAGCTTGCCTTGCCGAAAGCCAACAACTTCTACGGGTAGCAGGCCTGAAGTGGAGGTGATCTCCAGGCAATCTCCCACCGCCGCGCGGACGCCACCAATCTCCAACACCATGCCAACGACATCGATGACAGTCCCCACCGGGGTATGCACGGGGGCGTTACGAACCGCCTCAAAAATCCGCGCGAAAGCATCACTCATCATCCGCCTCGGCGAGCGTTTCCTGCGCAATGCCAAGAATCGTCTTGAATCGCTGATCGATAGATTCGTCCACGCGTCCGAGCTCGCTATGTAAAATGCACGCGAAAGGATCGAGATTCTCATCCACTACAACTTGAGCGTGGGGGGCTTGGACACTGAGTGTCGCCTGCAGACTTTCTAGGTGTGGTTGAAAGGCCTGGCCCAAGCGGATGAGCAACTGATCTTGGTGCGTGAGTGCTTCGAGCCCTTCCGCCACCAGAGCTTTCAGTGTTTCTCGGGGTGTTTGCAGTTCTTTGGCGATGACGCGCTCGGCGATCAGCGCGCTCAGCCCAACCATCTGATCTTGCATCTGACGCGCGAGCTGTTTGCGGAGAGTTGCCAGGGTCACCAGATTGGCCTCCAGCTGGGCACGTGCTGTTTCGTCGACTCCGAAGCCAACCTCAGGGAAAACACTCCGGGAACGCCGGGATTCCGGTGCCGAAGCGTCCACGCTGCCCAGTGCACTCGGTCCGCCACGCATCGCAGCCGCGGCGGCGGCACCGGTGAGATCAAAGTCTCCGGCCCCGTGCCGGTCCCGGTGTGAGTGCTCAGCGCGTGGGGGGGCTGAGCGCGGTCGGCGTTGGCGATCGGCACGTGGGTGTCGCTCCTGGTCATTCTGGAGTGCACCGTGCGCCAAGTCCGTCGGCAGCCGCGGGGGCCGCAAGGTTGAGACGTCGGGTACCAAGGCGGCGGATTGCGTCGCGCCCTTAGCAATCCAGGAGGGCATTCGCCCTGAGGGCTTGCCTCTCGCTCCAAACAGGCCATTCCGGTCCTTCTCAGACAAGCTGGTCACCGCTCGTGTCGAGAGACAGCACGCCTTCAGATTCCAGGCGGAGGGCTATCTCCACGATTTCGCGTTGCGCTGCCTCGACGTCGGATAGGCGCACTCCACCCAGCAACTCCATGTCTTCACGCAGCATCTCAGCTGCGCGCTTTGACATGGCCGACAGAAAATGAAGGCGCAGATCTTCGCTGGCCGTCTTGAGGGCTAGAGCCAATCGATCGGTTGAAATTTCCTTCAACAGATCGCGCATGGCCTTCTTATCGATCACTTTGAGATCCTCGAAGGAGTACATGGCCCGCCGAATTTCCGCAGCGAGCTGGGCATTCCCTTGATCCATGTGCTCCAGCAACGATTCTCCGATTTCGCGACCCAGCTTCCGCACGAGGGCAGCCGAACGACTGATGCCGTCTACAGAAATGGCGGCTTCATTCCCGCCCGTGGGGAGTTCGGTGCTGAGCGCTGCCGCCACTTCTTCCAGCAAGCCAGCGGGGATTTCGCTCATGCCGCTCAGGCGTTCGAGCACGATGGGGCGTTGCTCTTCCGGCAGACTTTGGAGTACCAGTGCGGCGCGCTCGGTGGTCATTTGGGACAAGAGCGCTGCCACCAGTTGGGGATGTTCGTGCTCAAGAATTGAACCGAGCTGCCCCGGGTCAGCCGTAGAAATGCGGTCCATGGCGGAGCGGGCACCTTCGTGAAAAAGCTCATTGGTCTTGGTTTCACCGAGAGCCCGCGTGGCGATCTTTCTGAGATAGCGTTCGCCCCCCTTTGGCACCGCGACGGCTTCCTGGGTGCGAGAGATGAACTCCTGGTAAACCCGGTCGAGTGAACTCGCGGGCACCTCCCGCATCAGGAGCGCCACGTCCCGAAGCTTTCGAATGTCAAGCGCATCGAGCTCTGCCACGACTGGGACAGCTGTCCCCTCATCCATGGAGAGCAGCATCAGGACGGCCTTTTCTGGGCCTGTAAGTTCAGCCATGGAAGATTGTGCCAGTTAGGTTTCTCCGGCTGCTGCGGGTGCAGAGTTCAGCCATGAACGGAGAATAACGGCCGCCGTCGCGGGATCTTGAGAGGCTAACTCGAGAGCTCGAGAGCGCACCTCTTCCCGTCGCGGGGCGCCATCGCTGAGGCGGGGTGCCGTGTTTTCTGGTCCTTTTGGCAGGTCCAAATCTGGACCTGTTCGAACCGCAGCGAGTTCCTTGGCCACGGTTTGGCCACCACCCCGAAGCTGAGCGTAGGTGGCGCCAGCCGCCTGCTGCTTCTTTTGGCTGCGCAAGATAATCGAGAGGAACACGATGAACGCCAATGCACCAAGCGCCAACGGCGCATAATCAATGGCCTTCTTCCACACCGGAATGGCGATATCTGCGGGATCTAGCACGTCGACTTTGGCAAAATCGATGGCATCGATGCTGAAGGAATCGCCGCGTTGCTCGTTCCAACCGATCGATTGTTTGGCCATGAGCCCGAGCGAGGAAAGCATGGCCTTGCTGACGTTCTTGGTCGCGGCCTTGTTGACAAGGACGGCCATGCTGAGGCGCTGGATTTGCCCCGAGGGGATCTTCGTTTTCTCCAGCACTCGATCGATTTCCCAGTTTCTCTGGTGACTGCGGCGGAGCACATTCCCGTTTTGGTCGACCGTGGTGGTCACTTCGCCGCCTTTGTCCGAAAGATTACTCTGAGCTCCCGGAACTCCCGCGACACTCGCACCGTCGCTCCCGGTGCTTTCTACGGTTTCGTATTCGCTGCGCAGCGCGGTTTTCGTGGGCTCGTAGCGCTCCAGCGTGCGTTCAGTGACTGAGGGATCTAGCGCCACCGCCATGCGCACTTCCGCGTTGCCCGGTCCGACCACGCGATCGAGCAGGCTACGAACATGGTTTTCGAGGCGAGTGGCGGCTTCTTGCTCTTGTTCCTGACGCTGATCATCGCCTCCGGCGCCATCGCCAGCGGTGTTCGAAGTGGGGCGGTGCAGGGTAACGCCATCTGTGCTGACGATCGACACACGGTCGCGACTCAAACCAGGAACGGCCGTAGCCACCAGGTGCACCGTGGCGGCGATCTCCTGCTTCGAAAAGGCTGAGGGGTTCGCGAGCTTCAGCACCACCGACGCCGAAGCCTGCTGCTCGGACGCGAGAAAGAGCCGACGTTCAGGCAGCACCAGATGCACGCGTGCTGCCTTCACACCATCGATCGTGTTGACGGAGCGCGCCAGCTCGCCTTCCAGCGCGCGTTTTAGATTGATCTGTTGCTCAAACTCGGTGGCCCCAATCCGCGGCTTGTCGAAAAGCTCAAAACCCGCTCCGCCTCCGCGCGGAAGCCCATCGGAGGCGAGTTCGAGTCGTAGCGCAGGGACTTGCGCCTCAGGCACCTCGATCGCGTTGCCGGCGCCGACCAGGCGATGCTGGACTTTTCGCTCTTTCAGCTTCTGCGAAATTGCAGCCGCATCTTCGGTGCTCAGATCCGCGTAGAGCACAGCGAAGTTTTCCCGCGAACCGATAAATGCAATGTACAAACTGAGCAGCAAAGCCCCGAGCGTGAAAATCGCGAGGGTCATCTGGCGGCCGAGCGAAAGACCCTTCCAAAACGCTGATAACTGACCGAATCCTGCGGAAACCTTATCCACTCAGTTCTCCTCAAATGCTCATGCGCCAGAGTTCGTAGAAGGCATCAACCACTTTGTTTTTCACGTTTCCAACGAAGCGCAGGCTGATGTCCGCTTCGCTCAGCGCGAGCATGGTCCCGTGAATGTCGTCGGTTTTCCCGGCTGCAAAGGCTTGGCCGGCTTCGGTTGCGGCATGGACGCGTTGATTGGTGTTCAGGATGGCCTGACCGATCACGTCTTCAAAGGAGGTTCCCTCGGTTGCCCCTTCGGTTTTAGATTCTTTGAGACGCGAAACGAATTCTGTATCGGTGGTGCCCTTGGGCTGCATCAACGTGAGGTTGCCTTCGATGGGTCCTAGCGCCATAGCAATCAGCGTCCAATTCTGAGTGCGGAAGATGCCATTTGTTTGATCGAATCGATGGCGCTAACGCCGGCTTCGTAGGCGCGTGATGCGGAAATCATGTTCACCATTTCCTCGACGACGTTCACGTTCGGATACTCCACGTAGCCGTCAGGGTTGGCATCAGGATGCCCGGGGTCGTAGACCAGTTGGCCCGGGCGTTCGTCGGTCACAATGCGTGCTACGTGCACTGTAGAGACTGCGCGGCCCGCACCGGACTCGATACCTTGTGAGTCCAGGAGCTTCGACTCAAACAACGGGTCAATTCGCTTATAGGGGCCGCCAGCTTCCGTCCTAGTGGTTCTCGCGTTGGCCAAATTGGAGGCGATGGTGTTCATCCGAATGCGTTCGGCGGCGAGGCCAGACGCGGACACTTCCAGGGCGCTAAAAGTTCCCAACATGATCAGCCACCCCTCCCGTCACTCGCTGCAAACGCGAGCCCACGGAGCTCGGCCGATGCCACGGCTGAAACAACGTCGTAGCGCATCTGGTTGGCTGCAACCTTGGCGGCTTCTCGATCCAGCGAGACGAAGTTACCATCCTTGCCGCCACCAGCCGATAGGTCTGTGAAGACGCGGCCGTTTTCGAGCGAGGTGGGTGCGCCGCCCATATGGCGCTCGTTGGTCACTCGGAGAGCCGCATTAAACGAGTCATTGAACGACACGCGCTCAAGATCCTTGGGCTTGAATCCAGGAGTGTCGACATGTGCGACATTGGAGGCAAGTACGCTGCTGCGTTCCAGGTGATAGTTGAGGGCACTGTGGAGCGGGCTGATGACGCTGAATAGGTTGGACATCGCTCACTCCGAAGAGCACGGCGTATGCCAACTATTTGGAAATTAGATTCAAGGCTTTCCTCGTCAGAGCCGCTCCTCTGCTTGAGTGATTCCCAGAGTCAGAGTCGAAGTTGACCTAGACCTGGGTCCGTGGGGACTTCGCCTTCCGAGGCGTCGGTTTGGCGGCCTTTGCAGGCTTCGGCAGGTTTTCCTTGGGTCCAGCGAGGGCTTCATGAAGCACCGAACGGGTCGGCAGCGACCCAGCGGATCCGGGAGGAGAATCAGTTTGGTGCAGCGTCAACGCGCAAACGCCTCAATGTCAGCGGCTCGACGCTTTGGCCCGTGTCTTGCTCAAGGGCTGGCATGTCACGCCACCCTGGGAGGACCCACACCTGATGAACAGCCCAATTCTTTCAATACGAGTGCCTGCGCCCGAAGACTTTGAAGTCCGGGAGAGTGGCCTGCATCGCGTTTCCGTGCTGCCGCGGATGATTCATCGACCGGCGGCAATGCGCGACGTCGTGGGCTCTTCCGCGCGACTTACCGAAGTTTTCGAGATGGTGGATCGGGTCGCCGATACCTCGTGCACCGTTCTAGTCACGGGCGAGAGTGGGACAGGCAAGGAGCTGGTGGCGCGAGCGCTCCACCAAGGGGGAAGCCGGGCGAAGGAGCCGTTCGTGGCCGTTAACTGTGGAGCAATTCCCGAGAATTTGCTTGAAAGCGAACTCTTCGGCCATGCACGTGGCGCATTCACAGGGGCCCACGCCACGAAGACTGGGCGAGTCGCTGCTGCCGAAGGAGGCACTCTCTTTCTTGATGAGATTGGTGAGCTGCCCCTCGGTCTTCAGGTAAAGTTGCTACGCCTATTGCAAGCTCATGAGTATTCACCGGTCGGCGACATGCGTGTGTACAAAGCGAATGTGCGCATCGTTGCGGCCACGAATATTGATCTTGAACAGGCCGTCCACGAGGGCACCTTCCGCGAGGATCTCTACTACCGTTTGAACGTGGTTCAATTGCACATGCCCCCGCTCCGCACGAGGCTCGAAGATATTTCGCTGTTGGTTCGACATTTTCTGTACAAAGCACGCGAAAAAACGGGCCGCATGAGCATCCTTGGCGTGTCGCGCGAGGCGATGGAGCTGCTCGTGGCATGGCAGTGGCCAGGCAATGTGCGCGAGCTAGAGAATACGATCGAACGCGCCGTGCTGCTCTGCGGCACGAGCAAGATTGGCCCTGAGGATCTACCGCCTCGAGTTAGGGGCGCCACGACGGAGAGGCGGGTTGGCGCAGCGCTGCCGCAGATTGGACTGGATCTACGCATGGCGGTTGAAGACTTCGAAAACGGCCTGATTCGCCAAGCCTTGGATCGCACGGGATGGAACAAGAATCAGGCAGCTAAGTTGCTCGGTCTCAATCGCACCACGCTGGTAGAGATGATCAAACGCAAACGAATCGCCGCAAAAGCCGCTTAGCCAGCCGAGTGTTGGAGAAGGTGAGCGGATCCAGAAGGGTCCGCTTTCTTCTTTTTGTCTTGTGGTTGTGCTGGGTGGGTTCACGTGTGTTCGGGTGGTAGCCCATCACGTGGCACTCAGCTTGCAGACCGAACCATAGGACAGGAGATCTAAATGCTTCGGACACTCAACATCGCTGCAAGCGGGATGGCCGCCCAGCAAACCAACCTGGACTCCGTTTCGAACAACATCGCGAACGCGAACACGACTGGGTACAAGAAGCAGCGCATGGAGTTCCAGGACCTCCTGTACCAAACCGTGCGTGCGCCGGGCACTGCGACAAGCGCCAACACTCAGTCGCCAGGCGGACTCCAGGTGGGCAACGGTGTGCGAATCGTCGGTTCAAATCGAATGTTCGAGCAGGGGACGCTGCAAACGACTGGCAACCAGCTGGATGTTGCGATTGAGGGCCGCGGGTTTCTGGTGGTGCAGCGTCCTGACGGCACACTCGGGTACACGCGCGCTGGCACTCTCCAAACAGACGGTGAGGGGCGCCTCGTCACTCCCGAAGGTGCTCCGCTCGATCCTGCGATCACGATTCCCCCCGATTCCACCGGAGTTTCTGTTTCAGCCGACGGTAAGGTTATGGTCACGATCCCAGGGCAGCAAGCACCCGTGGAAATCGGGCAACTCACCGTGGCGACGTTCATCAATCCGGGAGGCCTGCAGGCACTTGGACACAATCTCTACACAGCTACCGCCGCCAGTGGTGATGCCCAGGTTGGAGCGCCAGGATCCGACGGGCGCGGCACCCTGCTTCAAGGTGCGCTCGAGCAATCGAATGTGAATGTCGTCGAAGAAATGATTGGGCTCATCTCCGCTCAACGCGCCTACGAACTGAACTCCAAGGTCATCACAGCTGCCGACGAAATGTTGCGCGCAGCAACGCAACTGAAGTAGCCATGCGCCGTCGACTATTCTTTCTATTTGCGATTCTCGGAGTGTGCGGTAACGCCGTGGCAGCCGAGACGATCACGGTCGATTCCGCTCGGATCCTGGTGGGAGATATTCTGCCCGAAGCCTCCGCGAAAGCTGCGGCTGTCGATCTCGGGGAAGCGCCACCACCCGGCGGCATACGAGTCCTGGAGCGCGAGGTGATCTGGCGCCAACTGCGCGGAAATGGCGTTGATCCAGCCACGCTGAACGTCCCGCCCACGGTGCGCGTGAAGAGTGCACGCGTCCTTGTCATGCCACTTGAATTTGCAGAACGAGCCCGCGGTCTGGTGGTGAAAGCCCTGAGGTCGGGTGTGAAGGTGCAGCACATTGACGTTCGTGCCCCGGTCGGGATGTCACCGAGCGCAACGCTCGACAGAATTGTGATTTCTCCTCTGCCCCGCCACGCTGGCCCGTTCCGCACGACGGCCATGGTTGAGATCGGCCGCAACGGCAAAACAGAACAGCGCGTCGCAGTGACCCTGGAGCTGTACATCAGCCCTGAAGGTGCTGAGCCCGAGTTGCGTCGGGGTACACGCGTGAGCTTAATGGTGGCGAAGTACAACGCCACCGTGAGCATCGAAGCCGTAGCGTTAAAAGACGGGAACATTGGGGAGACCATCCCGTTTCGAGTAGAACGCACCAAGAAGACACTGCGCGCCCGTATCGACTCTCCCTCTTCGGCGAGTGTGGTCAGCCAATGAAGCGGCTGTTGTTACTGTTGGCCGGTTGCAGCATTGCCTGCGGCCCCAAGCACATCGAAACGTTCAACCCCAAAGAACGCCAGTATAAAGTCGCGAAATACGCGGTCGATCAGGCTTCAGCCAGGCCAACTTCGGGCTCCTTATACAGTGAGGCCGTGCCAAGTTACCTTGAGGATACCCGTGCGCATCGCTCTGGCGATATCGTGATCGTGGAGATAGACGAGCGCGCAGATGCCGTGGGCAACGCCACCACGAAGCTCGACAAGAGTTCCTCTAGCGAGTCGGGTATGGATGCGTTCCTGGGGCTATTGCCAGCACTCAAGAGTGCTTACCCGGATTTGGACCCCTCGAAGCTTCTAGCCATGGCGAGCAAGTCACAATTCAGCGGCGACGGCAAGACTTCGCGCGCAGGCCAACTCACGGGCAAGATCGGCGTACGGGTTCGTCAGACGTTGCCCAATGGTGACCTTCTGATCGAAGGCACCAAAGTTGTGATGATCAACGATGAAGAGATTCATTTGTATGTCTCGGGCGTGATTCGTCCTGAAGACATCAAAGACGATAATTCCGTAGAGTCCTCGCGTATGGCAGATGCTCAGGTGGAATTCTCCGGGCGCGGGGATGTCGCCGACACGATTGAGCAAGGCTGGCTCTCCAAGGCTTTGAGTGCAATTAACCCGTTTTGAACTGGAAGCATGGCGTTCTGGATGGTCATTGATACGGTCCGCGGACAACAGCTGATGCGGCGCTGCCTCTTCGGGTTCTTAGCGTTCGCGAGCTTACTGTTGGCCCCGCCTGCGAAAGCGGATGGGTTGCTTGATTTGTGTGAGGTGGTCGGGGTCCGCGACAATCAGCTGATCGGGTACGGTGTGGTGGTTGGGTTACAAGGGACGGGGGACGACGCTTCGGCTCCCTTCGCGGCTCAATCGATGCGTTCGCTGCTGCGACGCTTGGGGGTGCAGGTTGAGGCGCGACAGGTGCGGCTCAAGAACGTTGCCGCAGTCGTCGTCACCGCCAGTATCCCAGCCTTTGCGCGTCCAGGGTCGACGTTGGACGTGACCGTGTCCTCGATTGGCAATGCTAAAAGTATGCGGGGTGGAGTTCTCGTGCAAACACCGTTACGTGGAGCGGATCGTCGTGTTTATGCGGTGGCTCAGGGTTCGCTCATTGTCGGTGGTGTCTCTGCGCAAGGCGGCTCAGGCAGCTCAGTCTCTAAAGGCGTCGATACGGTGGCGCGTGTTCCCGGAGGAGCGCTCATTGAGCGGGAAATTAAGGCCACGTTCTCAACCAAGGGAAAGCTCACACTCGCGCTTCGTTCACCCAATTTCATGACGGTGCAGCGTATTGTGGATGCTGTGAATGAGTCGCTAGGCAAGGGTAGCGCCAAGGCGCTCGACGGCGGAGCCGTTGAAGTGAAATTCCCAGCCGAGCTGGCCAAGACGCCCGTTGCTGTCTTAGCCAAGCTCGGGGAGGTTCAGGTAGAGCCAGCCCAGCCTGCCAGGATCGTGATCAACGAACGCACCGGGACGATCGTGGCGGGAGGCGATGTCCGTCTGTCACCCGTCGCGATTGCCCAGGGTGGGATCACTATTTCGGTTAAGGAACGGAGTGCCGTGAGTCAGCCCGCTCCGCTCGGGCGCGGAGATACCGTGGTTGCACCTGACTCTGACGTGAAGGTCCGCGAGGAATCGCCCGCGCTCAACTACTTGCAGGGCGCGGCCACCTTGGCGGATGTTGCGAGTGCTTTGTCTACATTCGGCGTGAGTCCGCGTGAACTCGCGAGTATCTTGCAGGCCTTGCGCGCGGCTGGCGCACTTCGTGCAGAAGTGATCGTTCAATGACACCCGTCGCGACAACGCTCCTTGCTCAGACCTCCGCGCAGCGGAGCGAGCCGAGCGCGGAATTGCCGCGAGCCGGTGCTCACCCGAAGTCCGTCAATCCGGAAATCACCCGCGCGGCACGCCAATTTGAGGCCATTTTTGTGCGCATGATGCTGGAGCCGCTGCAAAAAACGGGAGAATCTAAGAAGTCGACGCCTGGAGTTTCGGGCGGCGGGGCCTACGGTTCCATGGTGGTGGATGCGCTTTCCGATGCCATGACACAGTCTGGTGGCGTTGGTTTGGCGCATATGATTGAGAACGCTCTTTCAGGTACGAATCAGAGGCTCAAGTGAGGGAACGCCGAGGGCCGAGGGGGAGCGTCAAATTTTTGGCTCAAGGTGTCAGGCAATTGGTCGTTCCCTACAGCGAGCCCAAAGTGCATTTTCTTACAGGAGTCGTCCTGTGGGCCGGTGCATCAGGGTGCGACTAATGTCGTCGCGGAGGCCAGTGAATGAAGCCTATTAATTCAAATCCCGCCCTGGATGCCTACAATCGCGTGGCTGCCACGCGCGTCGCACGCACGGCTGACGTGAGAGCACCGGAAGCTCTCCAAGGCGCCAAGCCAGCGCATGCAGAAGCGGCGCACGTGCAGATTTCAAGCGAGGCCAGAGAGCTGGCTTCTGCCGCAGGACAGGTCCGAACCGAAAAGGTTCTGGATCTGAAGGGAAGCATAAGTTCTGGCAAGTTCCAAGTTGATCAGCACCTGGTGGCGCAGCGTTTAGTCGACGATCTCGGTTAAGCGCCGGCTCCCCAGGGGCACGGAAGCCTTTGGGAATATAGCATGAAGCACACGAACCATACGGTAGAGCAACCCACGACACGTTCGACGATTCTGGCCTTTCTTGAGGTTCTAGAAGTCGAACGTCGTGCGCTGCACGTTCTCGACCGTGAGGCTATCGAGGCCGCTGCGCACCGCAAATTGGAGCTGACTGAGCAGCTGAACCGTTTGCTGAACGGTGCTGGCAACGCGAGTGATGCTCAGCTCCTGCCAGGGCTGCTGCAGCAGATTCGGCGCAATCATCTGCTGCTCTCGCACGCACGCTCCTGCATCGGCGGCATCCTTTCGCTGTTCCAGCCACAAGAGAGTGTGGGCTACTTCGAATCGAATCGACCATCGTCCGCTGCGGTGAGGCTCAATCTGAGAGGGTAGTATGGGATTATTCTCCATCCTCCACACCTCCCGGGACGCGCTCGCAGCCCATTCACGCGGTCTCGAGACAACCGGGCAGAACATCGCCAACGTGAACACGCCGGGCTACGCGCGGCGTACGGTGGTTCTTGAACCTCGGCCGTATGGGAAGGGAGCCTACGGTGGCGTAGATGCGGTTGAGATCCGTCGCCTCAGCGATCGCTTCCTTGAGCAGCGTTTCTTCGAGAAATCTGGCCTCTCTGCCTCGGCCGATGAGCGCGATCAGCAATTGGCCCAGATCGACGGCATGTTCGATGAAAGCCTGTCAAAGCGCATGGGCGGGGCACTGGATCAGTTTTTTAGCTCCTTCTCGACGCTTGCCGCGCGTCCGAATGATCCCACCACCCGCGCCCAGGTGCTCGCTTCGGCGGAGAATCTGAGTTCCCAGGTGCGAGATGCTGCAGATACGATCGCGACTCTGCGCGGAAGTCTTACAACTCAAGCGGCAGGCGTCGTCGGGCAAGTGAATGAGCTCGCTGCCAACATAGCCAAGCTCAACAAGCAGGTTGAAGCTGCCGAGAATGCCGGCGCCGATGCTGTGGATCTGAAAGATCAACGAAATACCCTGATCGAACAACTGAGCCAGAAGGTCGATATTAAGGTGATCACTGCTGATTCCGGGCGGCTCACGATTCAGGCAGCAGGCGCTACCTTGATCGATGGTGATATCGCGCGCTCGCTCAGCATCGATGTGGACAACAACGGAGGACTCAAGCTCTTAGCCCAACGCTCCGGGGGCCCTCCGATGGACGTCACTTCGGGTCTCTCCGGGGGAACCCTCGACGGGATTTTTCAGGTCCGCGATAGCGACCTGGCCACGGTCGCCACGCGACTTGACAATTTCGCGTACGATGTTGCTACGGCGATCAACGCGCAGCACGCGCAAGGTTTCGGCCTAGACGGCGCCAATGGTCGCAATCTCTTCAGCCTGTCGGCAACGCCAGCAGGCGCCGCGCGGAGCCTCAAGCTCGACGCGCAGCTCTCCGGACAACCCGATCGATTGGCGGCGTCAAGCACAGCGACGTCTTTGCCGGGTGGTTCGGACAACGCGCTAGCGATCTCGCAGATCGCCGCCCAGGCCATCGCCGGCGGGGGAACACGCACTCCGTCGGAGGATTTCGCGGCGTTGCTAGGCCAAGTGGGGCAACTGAAGGCTGGTGCTGCTAGCACGGCTGCTACCCAGCAAGCGTTGAAAGCACAGTCTTTTGATCTCAAGGAAGCGGTGAGCGGGGTATCCATTGATGAAGAGATGATCTCCTTGACGAAGTACCAACGCGCCTACGAAGCGTCCACCAAAGTTTTGCAGACGGTCGATCAACTTCTTCAAGAACTGATGGCGAGGTTAGGTCGATGAGAATTCCCGATAGTCGCAATACTTCAGGGCTCACTGCCAATCTGAATCGATTGGCGGCACGGCACGTCTCCGCTGCGGCAGAGGTGAGCTCTGGGTACCGAGTGACGAGTCCGAGTACTGATCCGCGCGCGGCAGCAGAGCTTGCGAAAGTTCGACACGCCGTCGAAAGAACCGCTGCGTTTCGATCGAATATCGGCGCGGCGCGGGGAGACAACGAACTGGCTGAGGGCATCCTCGCTGAGGCGTCGTCCCTCATGGAACGGGTGCAAGAACTCGCAGTACAGAGTGCAAACGGTACGTATGGAGCGAGCGAACGCAGCTCGATGGCCATTGAAATCACTGGACTGAAAGCCCAATTGCTCAGCATGGCCAACACGCGGGGCAGCAACGGGTACTTGTTTGCTGGGAGTGCGACCACGACGGCACCGTTTAACGCAGGCGCCGTATTTGTAGGGAATTCAAATGCTCACCCGGTCGAAATCGGTGCCAATCAAGTGGTGAACATGGCGGTCGACGGTGCGAAGGCCTTCACTGCGACCGGCGGTGAAGACGTTTTCCTGGTGCTAGACGCTCTGACGACGGCGCTCAACGCGAACGATCAGACCGCCATTATCACAACGTTGGATAGGATTAAAAGTTCGCATGGGCAGCTCGTACGGGCCCGCGCTGATTCTGGATTGTTGCTCGATCGCCTCAACATGAGCGAAAGCGCCCTCGAACAGGCTGACCTGGCCCTGAAGACTCGCCAGGCCGTGCTGGGTGACGCCGATGCCGTGGGCGCGATGACCGAGCTCACGAAAGTGCAAAATTCGATCGAACGTTCGCTGGCCGTTGCCCAAAGAATCCTAAACATTCGTCACTTCGAACCCTGAGGTCGAGATGCTGATCATCGCCCGCAAGAAGAACGAAACCATTCACATCGGAGAAGATATCGAGATCGTTATCTCCGAGCTTTCGCGCAGCGTGGTAAAGGTTGCCATTTCAGCGCCGCGCGGGACGCGTGTGCTGCGTGGCGAGATCTATCGCGCTGTGAAAGAGGCGAACCACGCCGCGAGCGAGACCGTTTCGAACGGCGGCGAGATCGTCGCTCAGAATCTTGTGGCCTTTGCCGCCCAGAGCGCCCACGTGATCGGCGCTTCGAGTGAGAAATCTACATCGGCGTTACCCGTGCCGGCAGTCGTCAGTGAAGCGACGGCTTCAATTCGGGCGCCCATCGAGGAGCGGACATGTCCAACCACATAAAACCGAATGTCGTCTATCAACCTCCGCTGCCCGCCACCGCCCGAGCGGAAGGTCCCACTTCGACACCAGCGCTGCCAGTTTTTGGGTCTGCGGGGACGCCCATCGATGAGGTGAGCCTGCGGCGGGCGCCTACCGTGATGCGCGACGTGTTGCACTCCGAAGCCGGGGTCCACGACGCCGTTTCGCAATTGCACCAAGCCAAGGAGGCGCTCGCTAAGCTCGGGGAGCTGCCGAGCGCGAGTGGCGCACCTACGCCGGACCCGAAGTTGGGATTAGAGTCCGCGTTTTCGCAGCTTGAACAGTTCGCGCAGGTGATGAGCCAAGCACGGGGTGCGGTACTTGCCAAAGGACCTATCCCGAATCGAGAGGCCGCAGAGTATCTCGCGAAGATGGTCGCGGAGCACGTCACGAAAGAGTCCGAGTCTGTGTCCGCCGTCTCGCATCAATTGCCTGTCCACGCTGTGGAGCTCGCTTCGTGAAATTGAATTCAAGTATCGAATAAGTTTGCCGCTCATGCTTCTTGTGAGGCCAGGCGCCTCGCGAACCCCTTGTTCAAGTAGAACAAATCCACCCTCCAAGAAGGAGCATTCCCATGGCAATGTATATTCAAACCAACTTCTCAGCCCTCTCGGCTCAGAAGAATCTGTCCACCAACCAAGCAGCTCTCAATTCCAGCTTTCAGAAGCTTTCGAGCGGTTTCCGCATCAATACCGCTGCAGACGACGCTGCCGGCCTAGCCATCAGCGAGCACATGAAGAGTGATATTCGATCATACAATGTGGCCGAACGTAACGCGATGGACGGCGTTTCGATGGCGCAAACGGCTGAAGGCGCGCTCGGCGAGATCCATGGCGTCATGGGTCGCATGAAGGAGCTGGCGGTGCAAGCCTCGAACGGCTCGCTCGGTGCAACGGATCGCGCGTACCTTCAGACTGAGTTTGCTGAGCTTCAGGGTGAAATCACCCGCATCCAAGGTGCGGCTACCTTCAACGGTAAGTCGCTCATTGGTGCGGGTGCCGCGGTCGCCACGAAGTTCCAAGTTGGTATCGGGACGGCCGCCACCGACTCGGTCACCGTCAACTTTGACAACGTTGTTCTCACGGGCGTCACGGCTGGCATCGACCTCACCGGTGCAACTGAGGCCAACTCGTACCTGTCGATCACCGCACTTGACGCGGCGATTGACAGCGTTTCGACGGGACGTGCTCGTTTCGGCGCGGCCATGAATCGTCTGGAAGTCTCTTCCGCAACGGTTCAAACCATGCGTTTGAACCTATCGGCTGCGAATTCCCGCATCCGTGACGTGGACGTGGCTACAGAAGCCGCGAACATGAGCCGCAACCAGGTGCTCACGCAAGCGGGCGTCTCTGTCTTGTCCCAAGCCAACCAGCTTCCCCAAATGGCCTTCGGCCTCCTCCGAGGCTAATGAGGGCGCCCAGGTGATGCTTGACATTGCCTTGGGTTGATCCGCGTCAAACACGAAAGGCCCGGCTGCAGTCACTGTAGCCGGGCCCTTTCTTAGCCCAAATGAAGTGATAACGAGGAACGAAGCGCGATGCCTGTAGTAACGTTTGGTGGAATCGGATCCGGCATGGATGTGGAGGGTCTGATCACAGGTCTGGTTAATGCCGAAAGAGCGAGCCTCCAGCCCACCCAGCGGAAGGTGAGCGACACTCGCTCGGCGATCTCTGCCATGGGCGACGTCGCGGGGCTGCTCGCCAAACTGAAGACTGCCGCGGGCAAGCTCTCCGATGAACGCGAGGTTGCTAGCTATTCCGCCACGTCTTCGGGCACTCAGGTTGTAGCAACCACCACGGGTGGTGCACAGCCCTCCTCGTACGACATCGAAGTCACACAGCTGGCCAGTGAACAGCGTAGCTATTCCGATCCGTTTCTCTCGAAGACAACAGGTCTCTCGCAGGCCGGGTCCTTCAATATTCAAGTTGGAACGGGAGCTCCCGCGACGGTGAATATCGATGCCGGAGATTCGCTGGAAAGCATCACCAACAAGATCAACGGCCTTGGGCTCCGTGTTTCAGCGTCTATTTTTAGCGATGGCGGCAGCTATCGTCTGCAGATCCGCGGCCTGGATAGCGGCGAGGCGAACAATCTCACGTTCTCAGAGAGCGGCACAACGTTGGGACTGTTAGACCCCCTCAATACCAAGCAGGCCGCCCTGAATGCGATCGTCAAAGTGGATGGATTTCCTGTGACGAGTGCTACCAATAAGATCGACGGCGCAATCCTCGGTGTCAGCTTGGCTGTCACCGCAAAAACTACCACGCCAATCAATTTGAGGATTGCTAGCGATCCTGGAGTTACCAAGACCAAGGTTTCCGAATTCATCAGCGCCTACAACGCGGTGGTTGACAAAGCCCATACGCTCGCCGGCTTTGGAACTAGCAATGCCCAGAATCCAGCCTTGGCAGGGGATTCCGCGCTACGTGGGGCGCTTTCGAGCCTTTCTTCAATCGCCACGGGTGCACTCGGGCTTGGAGGAAGCCTTGATCGATTGAGCGATGTAGGCGTTTCGATCGATCGCACGGGGCGCCTGACGATGTCAGATAGCAAGTTCACTCAAGCATTGGCGGATCGGCCAGCTGAAGTGATCAAGCTCCTGGGCGGTGGTTCGGGGACAGATGGTGTAATGGACAAGTTCAGAACTGCCGTTGACCGTCTGACAGATCCGAAAAACGGCCTCCTCTTTACTCGCAAAGCAGGGCTTGAGACTCGGGCAAAGTCGCTCGAGGATAGGCTGTCGACTGAGCAGACGCGGATTCAGCGTTATGCGGATACACTGCGCAAGCAATTCACGGCGATGGACGGAACGATCGCCAGAAACCAAGCGCTCCTGAGGCAGCTTGGCTAACGTGGGCATAGTGCCATGAAATTCGGCTCTATTTGGTGAAAGGATGCACCAATGCACCAAGCGTATCGAAACCCTGTACAAAGATACAACGAAGTCCAGTCGCAAACCGCAACTCCCGGTGAGATCTTGTTGGCTCTGTATGATGGGCTATTTCGATTTCTGAACACCGCGGTGCGCTGCTTGGATGAGAACAAGAAAGGCTTGGCCAGCCAGCAGCTCCGAAAATGCCATGCCATTATTTCGGAGCTCGTGATCGCACTGGATGATGCCAAAGCCCCAGAGATTTGTGCGAACCTGCGCAGTGTTTACAATTTTTGCTTAGATCGCTTGATGTTCGCGACGATTCGCAGCGATCGCGCAGCCGTGGAAGATGTGATTCGGGTGTTGAGCCCGCTGCGGGATGCCTGGATCCAGGCAGTGCCCATTGCGCACGCGGAAAAAGCAGCCGCTGGGCGGTAACTTGAGACCGCCAGTCTTCGTTCGCGGCGAAAAGCCGGGGGAATATTGGGCTCATTTCGCTTCTGGCGCTGCGATGCAACTCCGAGCGGATCGGGTCCGAAGGTATCCGGGCCTCGTAGCTCCCGCGCCCGACAACACACAACTCTATCAGCGAATTCTTGAACAGCTGCCGGGTGGGGTGAGAGCGATCGATGTCGGGACAGGCGCGGGGATTGGCGCGGCCGCGTTGCTCTCACGTTATGAACATGTGGTGGGCGTGGATACGGATGGCGGAGCCTTGGCTTATGCGAAAGAGCTGGTGCCTCGCGCGTCCTTCGTGCGAGCCGACGCGGAGTTTGGGACGTTGGTCCCGGATGCCGAAGCGGTCACCATCGTCGATGTGTTGGGGCAAGTAGCTGATCCGCTCGCGCTCCTTCGCAATATGCGGCGGCAGGTTCGGAGTTCCGGCATGCTATTCGCGGCAGAGTTGTGTGCACATCCCGCGCAGGAGTTGATGGCACCCGTGAGGCGTGCGTTCACGCGGGGCGAACTCGGTCAACTTCTGGAATTGGCGGGTTGGGAGCCGCTTCAATGGTTGGAGCGGGAAGGTGAGTTTGTGGGATGCCTTGCGCGCGGCCGCTCAGGAGTTGCGTATCGCCTACTGGAAGCTGGGGACAAGGCATGGCAACGTGGCGAGCACGACGAGGCGAACACTCAGTTTGAGGCTACCACACGCGGAGGGGATCGCGCCCTGACGCGCGAAGCACGGCTTCGGCAAGGGACGCTGTACGAGGAGCTGGGGATGTTCCGAGAGGCATCTGCTTGCTACTTCGAGGTGAAAGCAAGCGCCCCAGAAGAGCCGCGGGGCCGCGCGCTTTTGGCACGGCTGCAGGCGCGGCTGGGTCGCGGTTTTGAAGCGCTAGAGCTTGCTCGGAGCGCCGTTGAGCTGGATCCGGCGAACCGGATTGCTATCACCTGCTTAGCGGCGGTAGCTGAAGAGATTGAGCACACCGAGGCGCTGAGTGCTTGGCGCATTGCTCATGCGTTGGCGCCGGACAACGCTGCAGTCGGCCGCGCGTATGCTCAGCACTTGGTGCACGCGGGGGATGCGGCTGAGGCTGAACAAGTTTTGGCGCGGGTCGCGAGCTATTGGGGCAGTCTTCGGTCATGCAGGTGGGTCACGGGGTCTAGATGTGGCCCTGCCTAGGCAGCAAACTGTGTCCCCTTTTGGAGACGAGCCCGCGAGGTTGCCCCCTCTGGCCGAGCGGAGTCGGCCCGTCTCCCCCAAGCCCGTCGCTTCGCTTCAGGCGGGGGAGACACTTTCAGAGAAAAAAGTAGTTCGTATGCTTACTATCTAGAATCGCTGCGGAGGCATGCCCGCCAATCGCGCCCCCTCCCGCTTGGCAGCAATCAGTAATCATAGGGCGTGCTGGAGCCGCTCTAGTTCGCCGCCATCAGCCTGCAATACGGCCAAGTTCTTCGGGTTGAATGAAGAAGAGAGGGGTACGTCGTTCCCACGGAGCGTCCGTCGAGCGCAACCCTACGCAAGTAGTCGCGCTCCGTGAAAATGCCGCACGCCTGTGACGGGCCTTGGCCTCAGTGCAGACCTCTACTCCCGTCGCCCCACAAAGACGATAATCCACAATCAGTGCGTCAAAGTCGTAGGTATCCAGCGCATCAAGAGCGGCGGGCGCTTCCTGGTAAGACTTCGTCGCGTAACCCAGGCGACCGAGGACGTCCTCGAGAAGTTCGCATGCGGCCTGGTCGTCGTCCAAGATGAGGACCTGGGGAGGGTGCTTGGGTTCATCTGCAACGATCTTCATACGCGTCGCGACCGGTGAAAAAAGGGTCAGGTGTCGAGGTGTGCTGTGTCGAGTTATCCGAATCCGTGAAGAGTGATGTCAGACGTCAGTTGGCTCAGGAATGCAGGATAGTCCTTGTTGAAACGGCCGTGCTCGGATGCAGGAAAGGGAGCCTCCGGTGTGTCGACAGCGCCGAGCAGTCGACCCGCCGCGCACATGGTTTTCGCCCGCCATTGATCTAGATATCCAGCGATTCGAGTTGCGTTGTCTTGGTGCGCGGTTGCGATGCTTCGGCACAGGCTACTCGCGATCGCTTCGTGCCAAATTCCGTCCTTTCGAAGAGAAGTGAGCAGGCGGCTCAGCGTACCGTCGCCTACCTCCCGCGCTGCCCGCGCGAGCCCCTCAAGCGCCACCCGCTCGAGCATAGCTTCACGACGCACGCCCCCGCGACCAGGGCTTCATCCCAGGCTCGAACGCTGAGCAGCTCTTCAAGCAGACGGCGGACCGGTTGCCAGCTTGGCTCTTCCATCCACGCTGAGCGCGATCTGGATTGGAGAGTTGGTAGCTGATTTTGCTGAAGGTAGGCATAGCGAGCTAGCGCTTGGACTCGACGAAGCTCATCGGCAGCTTGAAATGCCGGCCCGATGCGAACGCCGCGGCGCCATAGGCGGTGGGTGGTTGATGCGACGCGCGCACGATGGGGCGAGCAAGCTCGCGGACGAATTGTTCGGGATTGCCCGCTTGAGCCGTCTTAACCCCTTCAGGGTAACGCTTAACGAGCAGCGTCACGTAGTCTCCGCACCTTCGTCTGCACTTTGATAGGCGCGGAAACGATCAACGATGCAGACCTCTGTTTCCCCCCCAACCTTCACGCGTCTTGTATTCTGTGCCGAACCCCGAAGGCGCGCTGAACCGGGGCGGGCTTGTCCGTAGGACTTCCCCGGTTTTATGTGTGGTTCCGCTAGTCTCTGACGTTAACCCAGATTGAGGGGGCCGTTGGCGAACATCGGATCGCCCATCGCCGTCGCGTTCAGCCCCAGAATGTTCCCCACGCTGAGCAACAAGTCGTTGTTGGAGCGACCCGCCGCGTCGAGGGTGCGGCCGGTGCGAATAGCGCCCCCACCCTTGCCGGCGATGAGTGAGATGAACTCGTTGTGAACATGCTCGCCCCACATCTCGGAAGCAATCAAGACGACCGTATTGTCCAACATGCTGCCATTCCCCTCCGGGGTCGCTTTCAAACGCTTGATGAAGGTCGAGATCTGGAGCATCAGCCAGGTCTGAACCTTGTCATACATGGCCTTCATAGCGTCGCTATCGCGCCAGCCGTGTTCGAGGGAGTGATGGCTCTGGTCTACAGCTAAAAACGGGTAGATGTTGTTTTCGCCAGTCGACATCCATTGGAAAGAGGCGATGCGGGTGAGGTCGCAATTGATCGACTGATACAAGAGTTCTTGCATCGCGGGACCCAGCTCCTGCATGTAGTCCGCAGACGCAGCTACCGGCGCGTCAACGTTGACTTTGGGAGCACCGCTGACGTTCGGAGCTGCGCACGTCACGCCTTGAAAGACGGCGCCGCCTCCGCCCGGGCCGACCTGCGGCAGCGCGTTTTCGAGCTCGCGCAGTGACGTGAGGTGTAAATCGAGCTTGGATTGCTCGTCCATGCCCGCGATGGCTTTGATGGCCGTCACCTCCGCCTTGAGCTGATCCAGGCGGCTCTTGCCCGTGGCATGCAGGGCAAGCAGCTCTGCCGTGGCCTGTGGGTCGGCTGTCATGCTCCCCGTCGGAGCGGGAGGGGCCATCGCACCAGGAAAGAGCCGTGCGAACGTCGCTTGGGCGTCTTCTACAGGCTCAAGGTGCGTGCCATTGTTGAAGATGCAGCGGCGACCCTCAGCCACCCCGTTGGTGGTGGTCACCACGCCGAGCTGCAGGGAGCCAAACTTGGTCCTGGACCCGATAGCATTCGCGAGGAGCTGATCGACCGACGAGGTGCTGCCGTACTGCTTGGCGGCGCCAACGAGTTCGCCGGAGGCGTGATCGGTGCTGCCCGTGAACATGGTGCGCATGCCGCCCCCATGGCCTTCGAGCTCTGTGAAGGTGCTCACCTTCTCACCGCTCGGAAAGGTGACGTTATTGAAAAGTAGAATATCGGACTGAATGTCCTTCAGTGAGCCGAGGACGTGGTCATAGCTCCACGTGGAGTCCTTGACGCTGTAGTCGGCAGCGCGATTCGTCATGCTGACACCGCTCGGGAAATGGAACAAAACGAGCCGAAGCGGCGCAGCGCCTTGAGCCTCGGCAAGAACCGAGCGGAACACCGGCGTTGCTAGAAAGGCGGCAGCGCCGAGCTTTTGCAGGAGAGAACGACGCTTGAGCAAGGATCGAGACATAGTGTGATTTCCTTTGGTCCCAGGTAACGAAAGGTCGCTTAGCGGAAGGAGCGGAAGCGGAAGTTGTCAGATTGAGCGATGGCGACCACCACCTCGCGGATGTCGAGGCCGGTCAAGCCCAGCGGGGTCGCGATCGCGTTGACGACGGGGCGTTCCGTGTCGAGCGCACTCCTGCCAAAAGCCCAGCCGTAAGCCCTTTGCGTTACGCATTGTTTGGCTTCCTGGCTTGCTGCGAGTTTCGTCGCGAGCTCGATGCCGCCTGTGAAAGGCCCATCGAGATCGAGTGTGCTCGTGAATTGTCCGGCCGTGTCGACGGCTTTGCCGCCTTCGTTCAAGCGAAATTTCCCAATGCCATCGTAGTTCTCGAGACCGAAGCCCAACGGATCGATGAGGCTGTGGCAGCCGGAGCAAGCGGCGTCGGCGGAATGTGCGGCGACCCGCTCACGAGTAGTGAGATTAGGTTGTGGCGGCGCGAGCATCGGCACATTGGCAGGTGGTGCGGGCAGACTTTGGCAGAGCAAGCCCACGCGAATGAACTTGCCGCGGTGGATGGGAGAGGACTCGCCGGGCTTGGAGTGCGACGCGAGCACGGACGCGTGAGTCAGGAGCCCCTGGCGCTCTAGGGGGTTCAGAGTCGTCTTGACGAGGGTAGCACCCTGGCCGGGGTCGGCGACCCCATACAGCGGAGCGAGCTCTGCGTTTACGAAAGAGAAGGGAGCCGAGAGGAATGATGCGTAGGTGCCATCGCCCTTCCACAAGATCTCGTCCACGAACGCGGCAGTTTCGTCCTGCACGGCAGACCGCACGGCGGGTGTGAAGATCGGGTAGACAGCCGCATCCTTGGCTATTTGATTGAGGCCGAGCGTGTCTACGAAACTCAGGACGAAGCGTCGGAGGGACGGCTTGGCGGCTTCGAGGCTCAACAGGCGCCGCGCTTCTCCTGCGATCTGTGCGGGGGTGAGCAGGGCGTTGTTGTCGGCCGCTGCTAGCAATGCGTCGTCGGGGGTGGTTGCGGTTACCAAGTAGGCGAGCTCAGTGGCGACTTCATACGACGTGAGCGATCGGGCGGGTCCTGCATCCGGAAGCCCGAGCTCAAAGCGATAGAGGAGGTGAGGTGACTGCAGCATCGTCTGAACCAGATGCCGGATGCCGCCCGCGTGGTCGGCGCGGGTTCGTTGGTCCGCGTACATGCCGGCGTAAGTCTGTTCCTCTGCCGGCGTGATCGGACGTCGGAAAGCACGTTTTCCGAAGCTTGTGACGAAAGTGGCGGCGCACTCGGCTTCGGTCATGGGAGCTGCGCACGCGGGAACGGCAAAGGCTTGTGCTTGAAGCGCAGCAATATCAGCGTACTGCGAGGCGAGCCCGGGAGGCACGGTGAGCGAGCCACTAACGTTGTCGAAGCCCTTGGTTAGCGCATCCGATTGGAGGGGATCGGAAGGAATCGCCAGCAGTTGAAGCAGGTCTTTGACCGTGTTGCGATATTCGATGTTCGTAAGCCGTCTGAGCATGGTCGGGCCCACGATGGCTCCGACCGGCGTGGGTGGAGGCATGAGCGGCATCCCTGTGCCTGGGGTCGTTGGCCCGGAGCCGACGGGCGGCGGATTTCCCATGGTCTGCGTGGTACCGGGAGCAGGCTGTGCGCCGTCGGCGGGAACCTTTCGGCCTCCACTACCTGTCTCTGCCGTGCAACCGGCCGCGATACCAAGGAGGCACAGGGCTGCGG
>CAZSUA010000007.1:0-14447 GCA_964609655.1 uncultured Polyangiaceae bacterium
AGGCCAAGTCGGCGGTGGGCTCGGGAGCATTGGCGCGACGACCGCGGGCGGTGGTGGGACGGGTACTACCAAGGTTGTTTCAGGTCCCAAGGGGAACGCTTCGGTGGGTGGGGCGAATGTGAGTGGCGGCAATGTCAGCAATGCAGCACGAACGGTCGCGGGGATGCGGGCCGGTTTCCGAGCCTGCTATCAACGCGGCCTGAATGAGAACCCTGATGCAGCGGGCAGTATTGGCCTCACCATCCGCGTTGGCCCAGGGGGTGAGGTGTTGAGCGTGAGCGCAAAGCAAACGGGGACGATTTCTCCGGCAGTGGTGGCCTGCGTTCAGGCACGTGCGAAGTCAGCTCAGTTTTCTCCACCTGACGGCGGCTCCGCCGTGGTCATGGTCCCCGTGACATTTGTTAAGCAGTGAGCATGAATGTCGCTCAGCCTGCCGCACCTAACCGAAAGCGCGCCTCCCGGGTGCGACCGGCCGTCCCGGCCGGCCGACGTTTCAATAAGAATCTCCTAGGGTTACGTTGACACCGGTTTCTTCCGTTTCGTATACTCGTGGATGTTCAGGGCTTAATTGGGTGTAAGGTAAGCATATGGGCAAAGGTAAAATCTGGTCACTGGGGTTCGGAGCAGCGGGAATGCTGATTCTGGGTGGAGCATCCGCGCAGCCAGGCGTTGAGTTTGCCTATCCGCTCGCGGTGGGGGTTCTGCCTCAAGTGCCACTGGAGGTTTCTTCATCGCGCGATGTCGCCCTCTCACCTGAGCAAATGATGAGCGAAGTGAATTCCTACTTTCCGCAGATGGAGCAGGGTGCTTCAAGCGTTCGCCGTCAACTCAGTACTGCGCGAGAGCAGCGCGACGTTGTCAAGGTGCTGTGTCTGAACGATAAGTTGACACAAATAAATGTGGCAGTGCGATCGGCGCAGGATCGCGGGGTCAGCCTTCGTGCATCAGTAACACGGAGCGACAAAGATCGCTCACGCCACGAGTTCACAGTGCTCCGTGTGCTTCGCGACCGCGTTCGAACGCTCGTCTCTGAGTCGAATCAGTGTATAGGCGAAGAAGTGGGCTTCGTTGGCGATTCCAAGGTAACGGCAACTATCGACCCTAATATTCCAGCTATCGATCCAACGGATCTGCCGGGCGGCATCGGTACCATCATTTCAACTCCTCCAGTTATTAGTAGCCCCATTCAGTAGCCCCCATTTCGACTCGAGGCCGGCTGGTCTCTCGCTATCATGAAGTACTTACTTGCCTTAGCGGCACTCTTAACCGCCGCAACCACCATTCAGCAGGCATCCGCGCAACAGCAGCCCTGGGTTGCGGATCGCCGTTATGGGGAAGGTATTGGGATTCGCGCTGGCGATCTGGAGCTTCATCCCGGCATATCCGGGGAGTTTGGCTACGATTCGAACTACTTTCAGCGCGCACCTTCGGAAGATGTTGCTGGTGCCTTGAGGTTGCGCGTGTCGCCCCACCTGACTCTCTCGACGCTTGGAGCGCAAAGGCGTGAAGGTTCGGGCGCAGGCGCGCCGCCCACCGTCAATTTCCAAGCCGGTCTTTTTGCCGACTATAACGAGTTTTTTGCCACGGAATCCAGGTTCGCGGACGACATCTCGCAGCAACGGAATCTTGAGGGCGGAGCCAATCTGAAGTTGGATATTTTGCCGGAGCGGCCCTTCGGAATCGATATTCATGGCGGTTTTACGCGCGTCGTGGATCCCTCGAATTCGGCGATTCTGGATAGCGCGTTTGATCGCGATACGGTTGTGGTCGGCCCAGGCATCAACTGGCGTCCAGGCGGTGGAATGTTCGAGTGGCGGCTCGGATACCAGTACACTTACAACGTGTTTGAGCGCACAGCGTTCAAGAACCTCAATAACTCGGAGCACCAGCTGGAGACGAGCGGGCGTTGGCGCTTCTTTCCTCGCACAGCCGTGCTGTACGACGCTGAATATGCGTTTACGAACTATTCAGCAGCCAGGACCCAGAACAACGGCGAAGCGCTTCGCGCACGCATGGGCTTGAATGGATTAGTAACGAATCGTTTCTCGGTGCTTGCCATGTTGGGTTGGGCTCAAAGCTACTACGACAACACGGTTGCACCCCCTCAGAATTATGACGATCTGATCGCGGCAACGGAGATCAAATACTTCATTCTGCCCCAAGCATCCTTGGATCCCACAGGGGCAACGCTGGGGCTTTCCTCGATCGCGCTCGGCTACACTCGGGATTTCCGGGGGAGTTATTTGGGTGATTTCACTCAGAATGATCGCGGCTATTTGACCCTTGAGTACTTTGCTGCGGGGTCGGTCTTGCTTTCTCTTCAAGGTGGCTTAGCCCAGGTCAGCTACCCGCAGAGCTTCGCCCCAGGAGGAGGCGTAGCGCTGAATCCGTCCTTCTCTGAAGTCCGTGCGGATGCGTCGCTGTTTGGGGAGTACCGCTTCAGCGATTCAATTGCCGTGAACAGCACGCTCCGTTTCGACGGAAATCTTTCGGACTCGGTCTTGCGGACTGACCCTGCCGATGCGACCGCCGTCGATAACCTTAAGTTCAGCCGTGTTCAGGCCTGGCTCGGCTTGAGATGGTTCATGTAGTTCATGGCACGATTTATTGAGCGCTTGCTGTTTGCCTCGCTCTGCCTCTCCCTAAGCTTCGTTGGTATCGCCTGCTCCGCACATTCGGATAACGCCAACGTGCGTTTGGCGGACCCGATTGAGAGCACCACGCTCGGTCCGGGCGATGTCTTTCGGATGGAGATTGTGGGTGAGAAGGATCTCCCTCAAGAGTACCAGATCGCTTCCGATGGCACCGTCGATTTGCCCTATCTGCACTCAGTGAAGGTGAGTGGTCTTGAGCCCCAGGGCGTGGTTCGGCTCGTCCGAAAATTGCTCATGGACCGCCAGGTGCTGACCGATCCCAGCGTGATCGTTTCCGTGAAGGAGTACAATAGCAAGCGGGTTACCGTGCTCGGGCAGGTGCAAAAGCCAGGGAGCTTCCCGCTCACGCCTGGGCTCACGCTGATTCAGGCTATCTCGCTAGCGGGCGGCCTCAATTCGATTGCAGCGGGAGAAGAGCTCAATCTCACGCGAAAGACGAAATCAGGCTCCAAGACCGCAGTCATTAGCATCAATGCGATCACCGACGGGCGAGCGCAGGACATCCCGCTCCAGGCGGGGGACCAGATCTTTGTCCGCGAACGCGTCTTCTGAGCGGATCCGTTCAGCATGCCCCTCCATCTTGCGGTGAGCTTGTGCTGATTTCAGAGCAGCACCCGCTTCTCCTCGGATCCGGATCGCCCCGCCGCCGTGAACTGCTCACGGGGCTCAGGATCCCATTGCGCGTGGCACCCCGGGAAATCGATGAGTCTGTTCTGTCGGGTGAAGCACCCGAGCAGTATTTGGAGCGGATCGCAGCCGCCAAAATGCGCGCAGTGGCGGACTTTTTCGATGCTCATCCGGAGGATCCTGGGGCGGTCCTGTTGGTAGCAGATACGATCGTGGTGTTGGAGAACGCGATTCTTGGCAAGCCTCGCGATGCGGCGCACGCGTGTCTGCTTCTCGCGGAGCTTGCGGGAAAGACGCACCGCGTGATGACGCGCTTTGCGCTCCGCGATCGTGCTCCTGGCGCTGAGATTCGCGCTAGCACGGTGCTCACTGAGGTAACCCTGGCGAATTGTTCGAAGGAGAGTCTCACGCGCTATGCCGAAACGGGTGAGGGCCTAGATAAGGCCGGTGCTTATGCGGCCCAGGGCGTAGGTGCGTTCCTCGTGGAGCGCATTTCGGGCTCGTACACCAATGTGGTGGGGCTGCCCGTGAGCCAGGTTGTTGCAGAATTAGTCGCGGGTGGCTGGCTGCAACAGTTCCCATGAACAGAACTAGGATGGGCGATGCTCCTTGGCACCGGCACGCCTTAAAAGCCGGCGGTTGGCGGGACACCTGGCTGCTCACCGCATTGGCTCTGCTCCTCCGCTTGGCTATCGCTGGTTGGGCGAGTTCCAGATTTCCGCCGGCGGACGACGGCAGGTTTTATCATTTGGTGGCTCAACGAATTGCCGAGGGTGCTGGCTACACCTGGCTTTGGCCCGACGGGACGGTGACCTACGCGGCACACTATCCGGTTGGGTACCCCGCGCTGCTCGGTGCGGCCTATTGGTTAGTGAATAGTACGCCGCTGGTCGCGATGTCCGTCAATGCGGCCCTTGGTGCGCTCGCCGTTCTTGCCTGTCACCGTTTGCTCTATCAGGACGCAGGTTCACGCCTGGCTCGCTTCGGTGCGCTTGCCGTCGCCCTTCATCCCACGCTCCTCTTCTACACTCCCGCACTCATGACGGAGGGAGTCGTCGGAGCCCTTTTAGCAGTTTTCGCGTGGGTGGCCTTGGCCAAGGCGCGTTTCCAGCACACGCTGCTTTGGCTCGTGGCACTTGGCGTATTGGGCGGATTCATCACGCTGCTCCGCCCGCAGAGCCTCTTATTTGTTCCCGTCTTTGCCTTCGTGGGCGCTGGCGGCGAGCGCTTGCGAATGCGCCTTGGGAGAAGCTTCAGCGCGACGCTCTTGGCGATTGGGGTTTGCTTGCCTTGGACGTTTCGGAATTGCGCCAAGATGGAGCGTTGTGTGTTCGTGAGTGCGAATGGAGGCTGGAACCTACTGATTGGAACCTCAGAAAAAGGTCATGGTGGCTTTATCGCCTTGGACGAGATGGGGGTTCCCGAAAAATGCCGCACGGTGTTTCAGGAGGCCGAAAAAGACGCGTGTTTCGGCGCCGCGGGTATCGAACGTATCGGGGCAAGCCCAGTGGACTGGCTGCTGTTGGTGCCGAGCAAGTTGGGCAACACCTTTAACTACGCAACTCCTGCCGCTTCTTACCTGGGAGGTTCCAACAGCCAGGAGTTTTCTTCGGGGCCGCAGACGCTGCTCGGCGGCTTGGAGCTGCTTTCAACGAGAGTGGTCGTGGCCGCTGCGATTCTGGCTATTTGGCGTCGACGGGGTCGACGCAGGCTCACAGACTCGATTGCAGGCTTAGGCCTGGTTGCACTCATCACCCCTTGGGCCTGGTTGAGTGCGCTCTGTCTCGCCGTCCTCGGGAACTTCGGGGGTTCACGGCTCGCCCAGCTCACCGGCAGCAGCGTTGGGCTGACGGCCGTCACGCACGCCGTGTTTTTCGGCGCCTCACGCTACGCGATGGTCTGTCTGCCGCTGATGATTGCCCTCGGGACATGGGCCTTCACACGTCCGGAACAAGGTCCGGAGCGAGCTTTAGCGAATTCTCCCTGACGCGAGAGCCATGGCTTTGACAGATTGACCGCCCACGGGCGATACTTCCCGCTTACAGGAGAGCTCGATGCCGCTTATCGAAACCGAAGAAGGTGCTCGTCGCCTCGCACGTGCCATTGCGAGCGATCTTTCGCTTTATAACGAGGAGAAGATCATTCGCGGAATTGAGACGGACCGTCTGTTCGACGAGCTCAACGAAGAAATCCAAGAGGGGCGCGCACTGTACAAGAGTCGGGTGTCACCGGATTTGTACAAGAAGAATTTTTACGACCGCGCTCTGGTGGACATCCTAGTGAAGTCCAAGGGGCATATCAAAAGTACGCTGTGGTGACCGCCCGTAATGCCGCTCTTGTTCGTGCTTGACGACAGCCAAGCCAAAGAGCGCGTCGACAAGGTCTTACCCCAGTTCTTGCCTGATATCTCGCGGGCGACGTTGCAGCGTTGGATCGTGGAGGGGCGGGTACTGATCGCGGGGCGTCCCTGCAAGCCGCGTGACTTGGTGGGGCCAGGCGCCGTGATCTCGGTTGAGCCCGGAGCGCCTCCGCCGTCTGAGGCCGAGCCGGATCCGAGTGTGGTGCTCGATGTCTTGTTCGAGGACGATTTCCTGATGGTGATCAACAAGCCTGCAGGCCTTGTGGTGCATCCAGCTCGCGGCCATCGAACTGGAACCTTGGTGAACGGGTTGTTAGCGCGTCCGAGCTTCACTCCACCGCCTGCCGGCTCCGAGAGCGCCCAGCTTTTGCGCCCAGGAATCGTGCATCGTCTCGACAAAGACACGAGCGGAGTGCTCATGGTTGCGAAGACGGATATCGCGCGCGAAGGCCTAAAATCTCAGCTCGCAGCGCGTACCGTGGAACGCCTCTACCGGGGCCTCACGCTGGGCGTGCCAGCCAATTCAACCATCCGCACCCAGCATGCGCGGAACCCGCACTCGCGTCTCAAATTTACCTCCCTCACGAATGTCGGCAAGCTCGCGGTCACTCGGGTAGCAGTCATCGAGAAGCTGGCGAATGGGAAGGCCGCGCTCATCGAGTGCCGTCTTGAAACAGGGCGCACCCACCAGATCCGTGTGCACCTAGCGGAGCAGCTGAAGACGCCGTTGATGTCAGACTTGCTCTACGGTCGGCGCCCCCACGATCCCGCGCTCCTTGCCATTTCAGAACGTCTCGGTCGGCACGCTCTCCACGCCGAAGTGCTTGGCTTCACCCATCCGATATCCAAGGAGCAGCTTCGCTTCTCGGTTCCGCTACCCGAAGAGTTGGCCTTGGCGCTCAGCGCGCTTCGGGCACTCTAACTTCGATCGGCTCCGGAAGGTCCGTTGCAAACAGGGTTGGATGCTTCAGCTTCAGGCAGAAGAGTGCGATGAATCCGACAAGAACAGCCCACCACAGGGTTGCGAAGCGAATCAACAACATTGAAGCGGTTGCAGGTCCTGTTGCGATTGCCGCCAGGCGCACCATTTGCTCATGCAGCATGGCTTCGGTAACCCCCAGGCCACCCGGCACCGGGATGATCGCTCCGGCCAAGGTCGCCGTGGCGTAAAAGAAAACGGCGCGGGCCAGCGGTACTTCAAGGCCAAAACCGCTGAGGAGCGAGTAAAGCGCCAGGCCTTCTAGACCCCAACCCACCACGGACAAAAGAGTGGGCCAGAGCAGCGCAGAGGGAGCCGCCACCAGACGCAGACTGACCAAGGCCTCGCGGAACTTCGGAACGAGTCCAGCGAGGCGACCTTTAGAAACTTCTAGGCGCGCCAACAGCCACTCGAGTGGCCGCTGCCAGATCACCAGTACCAACCCTAAACTCACGGCAAAAAGCCCAGCTAGCGCCCAGGGCAAGCCGCCGCTGAAGCCGATGCTACCTAGCAAAATGAGCACGACAACGCCGATCACGTCGGTGAGGCGTTCAGCGAAAACGATGGGAGCCGTCTTGGCTGCGGGCACCCGGTGCGTCTCCGCGAGCACAGCACTCTTGAAAACCTCGCCTATTTTTCCCGGCGTGATCGTCAGCACGAAGCCCGAGAGGAAGGCGAGTAGGCTATCGAGCTTCGGGATACCGCGGATCTGCAGGCGAGCGAGGTAGTATTCCCATTTTAGGAACCTGAGGAGATAATTGGCAGTTGCGAGCGCGAGTGCGAGTGCAAACGCTGACCAATGGAAGCTCAACAGACTCTGAGCGATCTTGTTGTATCCGGTGTACAACACAAAGGCGCCGTACAGCAGCACTCCGAGCAATACCGCAACCAACAGGCGGCTCAGCAACTTTTTCATCGGCGCACCAGATGCCTGAATTGTTTGTAGACGTACAGAGCGACAGCGAGCGTCAACAGTCCCCCCAGGGTCAACACCGCCCAAGCAGGGACCGGAAAAACGCCGCGTGCCAGACCCGGCGGAGGTCGTTCGTCAGGCACTTGGGTGAGCGGAAGGCCGGTCGCTGCTTGAGACGAGCGGCTGGCAGTGCCGTCAGGTTTAGCCATTCCAGGCTGGGTTACACTAAGTCCCGGGAGGGCGGCAATGAAATGCTGAGCTGTGCGAGGATTGGATCCGCCACGTTTGATGCTAGCCTGCGCCAACCTTTTGGACCTTGAGAATCAAGTGAGCACGGCCGAGAACCCCAGCCCCGAAAACTCCACCCCCTTTTCTGATGTTGCGTTGCTTGAAAGCTGTGCGGCGGCTTGTAAGCGACTAAAGGAGCAAGTTTCCCGAGTCGTTGTCGGTCAATCGGCAACGGTCGATAGCCTGCTGGTTGCGCTCCTCGCCCGGAGCCATGTTTTGCTCGTGGGCGTTCCCGGGCTAGCCAAGACGCTACTTGTTTCGAGTGTCTCCCAGGCCCTCGGGCTCTCGTTTGGGCGCGTTCAGTTCACTCCCGATCTGTTGCCAGCAGACATCACGGGCACCGACGTGCTCGCGGAGGTGGAGGTTCAAGGCGTTGTTCGGCGCCAACTGAGCTTCCTGCCGGGCCCCATTTTTCATAATTTGATCTTGGCCGACGAAATCAATCGCACGCCACCGAAGACTCAGGCGGCTTTGCTCCAGGCGATGCAGGAGCGTCAGGTAACCGTCGGCGGCTCGACGCATCCCTTGCCTGATCCATTTCTCGTGTTTGCAACCCGCAATCCGATTGAACAAGAAGGCACCTATCCGCTGCCTGAAGCTCAGCTCGATCGCTTCCTGTTGGAAGTTCACGTTGAGTATCCTTCCGAAGTGGAAGAGCAAGAGGTTGCGCGACGCACAACTTCGGGGCCGGCCCAGCTGATCGAGCCGGTGGTTTCGGTGGCAGATCTATCACGCTTAACGGCCTTGGTTCCGCGTATTCCTGTCACCGATGAAGCCGTGAAGCTGGCGGTGCGAATTGCGCGGGCCTCGCGGCCAGAGAATCCAGAAGCGCCGAAGGAAGTTTCTGAGTATGTCCGGTTTGGTGCGGGGCCGCGTGGCAGTCAGGCGCTGGTCTTGGCGGCGAAGGCCTGGGCTGCACTGCGAGGCGAGGCAGCAGCCGACATCGAGGACATCCGGAGTGTGGCGCTCTCTGCCCTGCGCCACCGTCTGGTTCTGAGCTATCGGGCCGAAGCTGACGGCGTGAAGGACAAGGACGTGCTCGCTGCGGTCCTGAAGAGAGCCGAGTGAACGGCGGCTCAAAATCCAGGCCAGATGAGCGTTTTATCGGGTAACTTGCCCCGCTGCGGCGGGTTTGGCACCGTCCTTCGCAAAGGTCGGAATGCCACCGACGAATGGAGCGTTCCCGTCTGTTGGGATTTCGGTAAGTAGTCTAATGGAAAGCCAAAACATGCTCAGAACAAGACTCGCTCAATTGGCCTTCCTCTTCGTCTGGTGCGCGCCCGGCGCGTTTGCGGTCGGTCTGGGGCTACCGGGGTGTGCAACGAGAAATATTCCCGACACAGACGTTGCTGACTCGGAGTTCAACCGCAGGGTGATCGAATTTTGTGAAGGCTATCGGCGTGCCGTCGAAAAGCGAAGCATCGGGCAGCTCGCGAGCTTGGCCGATCCCAAGTATTTTGAGGACGGCGGCAATGCGGACCCCTCGGACGATATGGATTTCAACGAGTTCAAGGCTTCACTCGCGCAGGTGTTCGCAAAGGCTCGAGCCATTCGCTACGAGATGAAGTACCGACGCGTGGGGCGCGGTGAGAAACAACAAGTGTACGTGGATTACACGTTCAGTGCGTCGTACAAGATCCCGACCGAGCATGGGGACGTGTGGCGTCGGCGTGTTGCTGAAAACAGGCTGGAGCTGGTTGAGCACGGGGAAACGTTTAAAATCATCTCGGGCATGTGATTGCTCATGGGTCGAGCATGCCGGTAACTCTGTATTCGTCGCCCTGACGCCGCAGGCCGACCACCAATTGGGCTCCAAAAAGCCTTTCGCCATTGTATTCCTTGCGAAGCACGGGAACGGTGGCCACCCAATCGGCACCCTCCGCCAACGTTCGGCTGCTGCTCAGGCCTTCGCTCGCTGTAACCGTTGAGAGCGAAACATGGAGCAGATCGAGAGTTTGTTCACAGGGCACCAACTGATAGGGCAACCGAGCAAAGCGTGCTGTCCAGCTTGAAAGCGCTGGGCGCCGTTCATTCTGAACCGTGATCCACGCGTCAGTGGTAAGAATCTTGGAGAGCTCGTCGGTAGATTCAGCCGAAATCGCTCTGCACAGCTGGCTGATAGCGGCAAGTGCTGCGGAGGGTGGCAACGGCTCCCTCAGAATTACGAACCCCAGCCCCATGTCCGTCGTGGATGCTTCGACTCGGCTCAAGATGACGCTGGATGCGGGTTGTCGCGCAGGCGGAATCAGCGTTGAGGAGGTCTCTCCGTTCAGGGCAGACCGTTGGGGCGCACACTGAACGAGCCAGCAAACTGCCAGCAACGCGCGTGGCGCGCGCCCAGATTTCCAGACGCTAGGCGGTGAAGGGGCGTAAGAGGCCACAAAAGTACGCCTTCATTCGACTAGAGGCTCTCGGTGGTGATCTCGTCCATTCGCCCAAGGGTCACGATGGAGCGCGGCGTGACGCGTGTCCAGCCCTGGGGCAACTCATTCATCGCGGAAGCCACCAAGCGAAAGCATGAGCTTTCGATGCTTGGGATGCGCGCCTTCTGCACGGTTTCTTCGCCGAGCAGATTCTCAAGATCTTGGCGCCCTTTGAGTTCGCGGAAACCCATGGTGCCATTTCGGTGCACGGCGATGATGCATTCGCCATCAGCCACCAAGATGTCACCCTTGTTCTTTTCTTCGAAGCCTTCTTCGGCCGAAAGTTGATCGACGAGCGCAATCGACGCACGGAGTGCCGCGCGAATGTGTTCCGGTGGCACGTGGGTGTCATCGAGCCGCCCGGCATCGTGCAAAAAGCTCAAAAATAGGTAGAAAAAAAGCTCGCTATCGGTTTCGCCCCGCACATTCCGCCTAAGAAATTCTGGCTGTGAAGCGAGCAGTCGATCGCGCAGTCGATCGAAACCTTGGATCGTACCGGTTTGTGCGAAGAGCCACGAACGGTAGCGGAACGGATGCGTATTCTCTGTGCGGAGCGCTCCAACCCCAGCCTTTCGCACATGGCCGATCACGAGATCGGTGCGGATCCCTTCAGCGGCATCCGCCAACCCGATGACTTCGCGTTCGTCAATCGGGCGTCGGCGGAGCAAAACTTCTCCCGACTGATAGAAGCCAACACCCCACCCCAAAGGCTCAGGGCCTTCACGCCGAACCTGGAGCACGTCAGCGTGCGCTTCCAGAACGCTGCTCGCTAGATCGGATCGATTGGCGATCAGGCCGAACATGCGAGCCATTAATCAAACTCCAGAATAGTAAACTCAACCACGTGCTCCAAGCATAACTTGTTCGGCACGGTACTGCACGCAGATCGCGGTGGTGGGTTGAGACCCGGTTGAACCCCTGGGCCAAATGCCCCAAGTTGCCGAGCGCAGCGCTGTGCGCTGAGGTAAGCGGGCGCCTGAGAGTTCGACAGCTCCCGGCAGCCTAGGGGCTGAGACGGTTGAGCGTTCGCGCAAATGGGATGGTTTCCCGCACGTGATGGAGGCCGCACAGCCAGGCCACGGTGCGTTCAATGCCGAGCCCAAATCCCGCGTGTTCAAAGGTGCCATAGCGGCGAAGGTCAAAGTACCATTGAAAGGCAGACTCCGGGAGCTGGTGCTTTTGAATGCTCGCGCGCAGCGTTTCCAAATCATCCTCGCGTTGTCCGCCACCGATCACTTCGCCGTAACCTTCCGGTGCCAGAACATCCATGCACAGCGCAAGCTCCGGATTTTCCGGGTCACGCTTCATGTAGAAGGCCTTCAGATTGATCGGATAGCGATGCACGATGACCGGGCGATCGAACTTGGAACTGATCACCGTTTCTTCGTCGGCCCCAAAATCATCTCCGAATTTCGCGTCGTGCCCCGCGTCGCGCAGGATTTGGATGGCCTCTGCATACGTGATCCGAGGGAAGGGCGGAACAATCGCTTCGAGCTTCGAAAGATCCCGTTCCAGAATCAGGAGTTCCGGTTTCCGGGTCTTGAGAACGTGGGCGGCCACCGCCGAGAGTAAACTTTCCGCCAGCTCCATGTCACCGGTTAGATTCATGAAGGCCACTTCTGGTTCGACCATCCAGAATTCAGCCAGATGGCGCCGAGTCTTGCTCTTTTCGGCACGGAATGTGGGACCAAAGCAGTAAACTTTTCCGAACGCGGCAGCGCCCGCCTCCATGTAGAGCTGGCCCGATTGGGTCAGGTAGGCCTTGTCCCCGTGGTAGTCCGTCTCGAAGAGCGTGCTGGTGCCCTCACAGGCACTGGGCGTAAATATCGGAGCGTCGATCAGTGTGAATTCGTCCTCGTCAAAGAAATTGCGAATGGCCTGAATGATCGCGTGGCGAATGCGCAAGATGGCATGTTGGCGTTTGCTCCGAAGCCACAGGTGCCGGTGGTCCATCAGGAAATCCGTTCCGTGCTCCTTGGGCGTGATGGGGTAGTCATCAGCTTTGCCAAGCACCTTGAGGTCCGTCACGCCAAGCTCAAATTCATCAGCCCGTTTGGGGTGCGCGCGCACAACGCCCGTCAGCTCAAGCGAGGTCTCTTGGGTGAGTTGGCCTGCCAACTCAAACGTTTCCAGGCTAACGTCGTTCTTGCCGATGATGCACTGCACGATCCCCATGCCGTCGCGGAGCTCCAGGAAATGCACCGATTTCCCCGACCTGCTATTGTAAAGCCAGCCCTGTACGGTGACGCTGGCTCCCGTGTGAGCTTTGAGCTCGATGACGCGCACTTTCATATCGGGAGGTATTATGCTCGGACAGAGTGGCTCGCCAAAAGGGGGAGGCTACATTCTTCAGCCTGAACGCCGGTTGCGCGCCTGGCTGTCGGGACCTAGCGTAGGCGAATTGCAAATGGGCGCCCTGGCACACACCTCCGTGGTTTCAATAGTGACTCGGCCTGAGTTCTTCTCCTACGTGGTGACGGGTCCGGAGCGTAAAAGTTGGCTCCAGGGGTTGCTCACCGCGGATCTGAGCCGTGTGTCGCCAGGGCTTGGCGCCTGGGGCCTCGCGCTCACCAAGCAGGGAAAAGTTGTCGCTGATCTCTGGTTGCTGGAGAATTCCGAGGGAGAGCTTTGGATTGGTGGAACGGAGTCGAGCAGAGGGGCGTTTGGCCGCTACCTTGAGGCGTTCTTGATCATGGAAGACGCCGAGTTTCGTGACGCCAGCGCTGAGCACGTCTGGCAGTTTGCCGCTGGCGAGGGCGCAATTTCTCGGGTCTCTCAGTTGGCTCAGGAGGGCGTCGCCTGGGGCGCATTGCCGGCGGTTGAGCAGAGTGTTGTGGCGTGGGTGCTGCCGCGCACGGATGAGTTGCCGTCGCTGGCGGCTGGGGATGGCGCCATTGAGTTGGTATCCAGCGCCGCGGCTTGGTTGCGCCTACGTATCGCGCTGGGCATTCCGCTGCTCGGGGTCGATTTTTCGGCTGACGACAATCCCCATCAGGTGTCGTTGGAGCGTCGTGCGATCGACTGGAATAAGGGCTGTTACCTGGGGCAAGAGGTGGTCTGCATGCAGGAAATGCGTGGGAAGGTGAAACGTCGCCTGGTCCGTCTGCGCCTGGAAACCGCCCAGCCGCCAGCGATTGGCGCGCTGGTGCTGGCTCCGGATGGGTCCACGGCAGGTGAGCTCACCTCGACCGTAGCGGATAGGGGGACCACGCTTGCCTTTGCGCGTTTGAAGGCGCCGTACTTCGACGGTTCCGTCCCGCTCTCAGTCGGCGGGGCCAGGGCTCAGCTGATGGGTTCAGCGAACGATACTTTCGCTGCGGATCTGGCGTGATAGAGTCAGGGTTGCGATTTATGAGCGACAGCCCTCCATTCTTGCCAGGTCAACTCCAACGCAGCCACCGCACCAGCGCTGGCCTTCAGATTGCTGACGACGTGTTGGGCCTGATTGCCCAAACGCCGCTTGTCCAGCTACCGCGTATCTCCCCGGAAGGCGGCGCCAAGGTTTGGGCCAAAGTTGAGTTTGCCAACCCGGGAGGGAGCGTGAAGGATCGGCCCGCGCTCGCGATGATTCTAGAGGCTGAGAAAGCCGGCCTGCTCGTCGAGGGCTCCACCATCATTGAAGCTACCAGCGGCAATACGGGAATCAGTCTGGCGATGATCGCGGCGGTGAAAAACTACCGCTGCGTTCTAGTGATGCCTGAAGATATGAGCATGGAGCGGCGCTACATTTTGCGCGCTTATGGCGCTGAAATTGTGCTCACGCCCGCCAAAGAAGGCATGTCTGGTGCTGTGGCGAAATCGACGCAATTGGTCGGGGAAACGCGCGGGGCATTCATGCCCAGCCAGTTCAAGAATACCGCCAATCCCCTCTGCCATGAGTTGTTAACCGGGCAAGAAATTTTGGAACAGACCGGCGGGGAAATTTCTGCGTTCGTCGCCGGGGTCGGCACAGGAGGAACGCTCACAGGAGTCGCGCGCGCACTCCGTGCCAAGCTCGGGAAGGCTGTGAAAATCATCGCGGTTGAGCCGTCTGCCAGCGCGGTCTTGAGCGGGAAGCCGCCGGGTATGCACGGGATCCAGGGGCTCGGAGCCGGCTTTGTGCCTGAGATTCTGGACCGCTCGCTGATCGATCAAATCGTGACGGTTTCCGATGTGGCGGCTGAGCGGATGGCGCGCCGACTGGCTCGTGAAGAGGGCCTTTTGG
>CAZSUA010000007.1:14457-51457 GCA_964609655.1 uncultured Polyangiaceae bacterium
GCCTTTTGGTGGGGCCTTCGGCGGGAGCCAATGTGCACGCGGCGAGCGAAGTAGCTGCCGGATTTCCGGGCGGCCGTGTGGTCACGATTCTCTGCGATTCAGGCGAGCGCTACCTGTTTTGATGCCGGGCAACACGTGCGAAGACGCGCGAAGACGCGCGGTCTAGCTGCCTTGGAAGCGTGGTGTGCGCTTCTCGCGAAAAGCCGTCACGCCTTCGAGTAGATCCGCGCTTCGTAGCAGCCTCAGCTGGCCCTGCTTTTCACGCTCCAACGCTTGAGACAAATCGCCGGAAAGGCTGTTGCGCACGGCGTGTTTGATTCTCTGGACGGCGAGCGGCGGCGCGGCGCGAAAACGCTGGACCCAACCCTCCACGCACTCAGCCAGTTTTTCCACACTACTGATCTCGCTGGCTAGCCCGAGTGCTAGCGCTTCTTCGGCACGCACGGCTCGCCCCGTGAGCAGAAGCTCCAGGGCGCGACCAACACCCACCAATCTGGGCAAGAAATAGCTAGCGCCGCCATCGGGCATCAGTCCAATCGCGACGAATTTTTCCTGAAAATAGGCGTTCTCACTCAGCACTCGGATGTCGCACGCCAATGCCAGGTCAGCGCCAAAACCCACCGCGGGCCCATCCACTTCGGCGATCACCACTTGTGGCGCTTCAGCTATCACACGGATCAACCGCTGAAATCTGTCGAGGCGTGCTTCCAAAAGGGCGGCGTCCGTTTCCTTGGGCTGGAAATCCTCCAGCAGATCCGCCCCGGAGCAAAAGCTCCCACCGGCGCCCGTGATGACAATCACTCGGTTGGCCTTGTCGTTGGTTGAAGTGGCTAACGCATCGCCAAGTTGGCTGACCAGCTCAGGATTGAGTGCGTTTTTCGTTTTTGGTCGGTTCAGTGTGAGACGAACAACGCCTTCCGCCACGCTAACGAGGAGTGGTGCCTGCATGATGGGTCACAATACCAGTTCTTTTGGCTGAAAGGCCGTGAATTCGTGCTAAGCGGTCCCGCTGTATGGGCGCCTCATTCGAAATTCCAGAGCCTTTGCCGTTGGCTGAGCAGCGGGGTCAGACGTTTCCGAGTCTGGTGTCGATCATGCAGCGTTTGCTCGGGCCCGGAGGCTGCCCCTGGGATCAAGAGCAAGATCTGCTTTCTCTCCGCCGCTTCGTGCTCGAAGAGGCGTGCGAGGTGATTGACGCGATCGAGGGGGGCAAACCGGAAGAGCTGGCTGAGGAGCTCGGCGATCTCGCGCTGCAGGTGGCGTTTCTGAGTGAGCTTGGCCGTGCGAAAGGTTGGTTTGGCCCGGACGATGCCATTCGGAGCATCGTTGAGAAGCTGGTGCGGCGTCACCCCCACGTATTCTCAGACGTGGAAGTGCAAGATTCTGAAGAAGTCTTGCGTAATTGGGAAACGATCAAGGCCAGTGAAAAACGCGATAGGCCGCTGCTAGCCGGCGTTCCTCGTTCGCTTCCGGCGCTCACCCGAGCCCAAACGCTTTCAGAGCGAGTGGCGCGCGTTGGCTTTGATTGGCCAGATGGCAGGGGCTCGCGTGAGAAGGTGAGTGAAGAGCTCGGCGAGCTCGATGAAGCGCTGGCGGGTGAAAGCCGAGAGCACATGGAGCACGAGCTCGGGGATCTGCTGTTTGCTGTGGTGAATTTGGCGCGCCACGCCGGGTTCGATGCTGAGGGCGCTTTGCGCAAGGCGAGCGATCGTTTTGGCGCGCGTTTTGGGCACGTGGAAGCGCGTGTGAAAGAAGTGCATGGCGGGTGGCCAAAAGGCAGCGATGGCACGCCGAGCCGGGGCCTAGGTCTCGAGGAATTGGATCACTATTGGGATGAGGCCAAAAGGCTGGGCGTTGGAAGTGAGAGTTCAAAATGACGCTAGTCGCTGTGCCCGAAGGCCTCGATCCGGTAGCTAAATACCCTGAAGAATTGCTGGAAGACATGCGGTTGCTCGAAGAGAAGCCGTATCGTGCCGCGCAGGTCTTTGAATGGATCCACCGGCGCGGGATCAGCGACCCCGAGCGCATGACAGACGTGAGCTTGGCGCTGCGAGAAAAGCTGAAGGGGTTAGGTATTGCTCCGCGAGCCCGCGTTTCTGCGCTCAAAGCCGCCGAGGATGGCACCCGGAAGCTGCTTTTAGAAATGAGCGAATCCGCCACGGTCGAGTGCGTGCTGATCCCGATGACACCCCTCGCTAATCAGCTGGATGCGGACGCTGCTGCAGTGGATGACGATGTCGATGCTGACGAAGCGGTAGAGCCGGGTCGAACGCGCGTTACCCTGTGTGTGTCAACGCAGTTCGGTTGCGCGATGGGCTGCGTTTTTTGTGCGAGTGGCCAGGCAGGGCTATTGCGCGGACTTTCTGCAGCCGAAATCGTATCGCAGGTTTACCTCGCGCGCGAACACCTGGCGCCCGGTGAGGATCTTAAAAACCTGGTGTTCATGGGCATGGGGGAGCCGCTGCATCACTACGACGAAACGGCGCGCGCACTTCGGCTGCTGACGCACGCGAAGGGCCTCGGCATGGGACCGCGCCGCATCACGGTGAGTACGGTGGGCCTGGTTCCAGGCATCAAGAAGCTGGGCGAGGATTTCGGGGGAAAGATAGGCTTGGCCCTTTCGTTGCACGCAGCGGACGATGAGACGCGCGATCGGATCATGCCCATGAACAAGCGCTATCCTTTGGCCGAGCTTCGGCAAGCGCTGATGGCCTACCCGCTCCCGAATCGCCGACGCATAACGATTGAGTACATTTTGATCGACGGTGTGAATTCAAGCCTGGAGCATGCGCGCAAGCTCGCCCAATTTTTGAAAGGGTTGCGTGTGAAGATCAATCTGATCCCGATGAATCCGATCGGGGCCTCCGAGCTCAAAGCTCCCAACGGAGCCACGGTTCGCGTTTTTCGCGAGGCACTGGCCGAGAAAGGCTTCAGCTGTTTCGTGCGCGGCCGACGGGGCGATGCCGTGGATGCCGCTTGCGGACAGTTGGCGCTTTCCGAGAACCTGATCGCGCTTGGTCGCAACAAGCGGCCCGGGCGCCCAGAAATCAGCTGAGCTATTGACGGCCTCTTTCGCGGAAGCGAGATTGGTGTTCCCGTGTTCAAGAAAGTACTCGTCGCGAATCGTGGGGAAATAGCCTGCCGAATCCTGAGAACGTGCGAACGCCTGGGTATCCAGACCGTCGCCGTTTTCTCAGACATTGACGTGACGGGCCTGCATGTCGCTCAGGCAGATGAAGCGGTGCGTTTGGGTCCAGCACCCGCGAAGGAGAGCTACTTGAGCGTAGGCGCGTTGATCGGTGCCATTGAGTACACGGGCGCCGATGCCGTGCATCCAGGTTACGGCTTGTTGAGTGAAAATGCTGAGTTTGCGCGCGCCGTAGTGAGCGCTGGGGCCGTCTTCATCGGGCCACCGCCCGCCGCGCTTGAAGCGTTCGGAGATAAAATTCAGGCGCGAAAGCTCGCGCGTTCGGTAGGCGTTGAGCCGCCGCCAGGGAGTGATGGGCCGTTGGATCCGGCCGACAAAGAAGCTCTGCATGCTGAGGCTCGCCGCATCGGATATCCGTTGCTCGTCAAGGCGGCTGGCGGCGGGGGTGGGATTGGGATGCAGCGGGTGCTGGATGAATCACTGCTGGAGCAGATGGTGAGCAGTTGTGCGGATCGCGGCAAGGCCGCGTTTGCCGATCCGCGCGTGTACCTTGAGCGCTACATTGAACGCCCGCGCCATATCGAAATCCAGGTATTTTGCGATACTTTTGGCAATGCCGTGGCGCTCGGTGAGCGAGAATGTAGCGTCCAAAGACGGCATCAAAAGGTGATTGAAGAATCCCCTTCGCCCGCGGAGTTTTTTTCCGGATCTGAGGGTGAGAAGCGACGCCAGGATTTATTTGCGGCCGCGTTGCGTGTGGTTCAAGCGGCGGGCTACGTGGGCGCGGGCACCGTGGAGTTTGTGGCAGATGCTTCGGGTCACTTCCATTTCTTGGAGGTGAATGCACGCTTACAGGTTGAGCATCCGGTAACAGAGATGGTCACTGGCCTTGATCTGGTAGAATGGCAGCTCAAAGTGGCGAGCGGCGAGAGGCTTCCGCCCGGCGTGCTCAACGCCGCAACCTCGGGCGCCAGTATCGAAGCTCGGGTGTACGCCGAGGATCCCGAGCGCGGTTTTCTGCCCCAGCCGGGCAAGCTTGTGAAGGTGGTGTGGCCGCGTGGGCCCGGGATCCGTGTGGAATCAGGAGTGCAAACGGGTTCCGAGGTGAGCGTCCACTACGATCCCTTGCTCGCCAAAATCGTGGCCCATGGGCCCACACGGAGCGAGGCGATCCAGAAGTTGGATGGCGCGTTGGCTCACACTGAACTGGAGCTTTTAGGCCCGAAAGGCCCTCGGAAAACGAACCTGGCCTTCCTGCGCACCATCCTTGCGAGTGCAGCTTTCCAGAGTGGCGCCTACTCCACCGATCTCATCGCCAACCTGCAAAACCCACCTCCAAGTTAAAAGAAGGACGCCATGCAAAGCGAACAAGAACTGATCGAAGCGGCGAAGGCTTGGAGTGTTGCGGATCCCGATCCCCAAACACAAAGCGAACTGGCTCAGCTCATTGAGGCTAAAGATTGGGTTGAGCTTCGGGAAAGAATGGCGGGCACGCTCAGCTTTGGCACGGCAGGCCTCAGGGGCATTGTCGGCGCGGGTTCCAACCGGATGAATCGTGCGGTTGTGCTCCGAACCTCCAGCGGGCTTGCGAGTTACCTGCTCAAGCACGTGCCCGATGCAAAGACGCTCCCGGTCATCGTGGGTTACGATGGCCGCCTCACGAGTGAAGAATACGCGCAAGCCACGATAGCCGTGCTCACGCGCGCAGGCATCCCAGTTCGGTACTTCTCCATGCCAGCGCCCACGCCGCTGGTGGCCTACGCAGCGCGTCAGCTCGCGGCGAGCGCCGCGGTGGTGATCACAGCCAGCCATAATCCCCCGGAATATAACGGATATAAGGTGTATGCGGGGAACGCGATTCAGATCGTACCCCCGGTGGATGAGCAGATCGCAGCGGCGATTGCTAATGCCCCGCCGCCGAAAGACGTTCCGCTCTCGGACTTCGAGCTGGCCAAGCCGAACGCCAACGCTACGCTGATCCCTGATTCTCTGATCGAACGTTATTACGACGATATTCTGACCATTCGTCCAGCGTGCGAAAAAGATCAGAACATTGAGATTGTCTACACACCGATGCACGGCGTGGGTTGGCGCTTCATGCAGCAGGCGTTCGCGCGCTCAGGCTATCAGCGCGTCAGCGTGGTTGCCGAGCAAGCAGAGCCCGATGGCCACTTCCCGACGGTTAAGTTCCCGAATCCTGAGGAGCCCGGCGCGATGGACCTCGCGTTTGCACTCGCCAAGAAAATGAATGCAGACCTCGTGGTGGCCAACGATCCAGATGCCGATCGGCTGGCGATCGCTCTGCCCGAAAAGGGCGGCTATCGGCAGCTCACGGGCAATCAAGTGGGGCTGCTTTTGGCGGATTTTGCCTTGGAGTACGCATCGAAGCTGCCTCGCCCGCTGGTGGCTCAATCGATTGTTTCCTCACCCATGCTGGAGAGCCTTGCCCTGTCCCACGGCGCCGCGTACGCACAGACACTCACTGGCTTTAAATGGATTTGGAACGCAGCGCTCGATCTAGAACGTGATGAGGGCGTGCGCTTCTGCTTCGGCTATGAAGAGGCGCTCGGCTATTCGATAGGGCCTTTAGTTCGAGACAAAGATGGCATCAGCGTAGGCGTGGTGTTTGCCGATCTCGTTGCGCAATGTAAAGCGCGTGGCACAACGGCGCTGGCACGTTTGTCGGAGCTTTATCGCAAGCACGGGCTTTGGGTGAGCGGTCAGCGCAGCTTGGTGTTGCCAGGCACTTCAGGTCAGGCGCAAATTGCCGCTGCCATGCACAAGGTGGCCGCAACGCCGCCGACTCAACTGAGCAGTCGTGAGGTGGTTGGCACTACAGATTATCAGCAAGGTGAAGCGGGTCGCCCACGCTGGCTGCACAATACGAGCCTATTTGAGCTTAGATTGTCAGGTGGTGGGCGCGTGCTGGTCCGCCCGAGCGGCACCGAGCCCAAGCTCAAGATCTATGTGGATCTTCGAGTTGAGGTGTCACCAACCGAAGATCTGAAGCTGCGCGAGGTTGAGGCCGAGACCGAGGCCAAGGCCATTGCTGCGGCCACTGAAAGCTTCCTGCTCAGTTAGCTCCGCTAGCTCAGTTAGCCGGTGGCTCAGCTAGCCGGTTAGCTCAGTTAGCCGGCTGTTGTGGTGGTCGCGGTCGTGATCGTCGTCGGTGCGGGTCGATCGCCGAAGCGCACGGCTTGCACCAAATACGTACGGCTCTGCGTTCTCCAGAGCCAAGGCTCGTAAGCTTCGAGCTCAGCGGTGTCGGCGAGGGTTGGCTCAGTCGATCGGATACGCTCTAGGAGCTTGGGGTTACCGCCACTATAGACCTTCCCGGTTTCCATGAGTTGAGCGAGCAGGGCACTTGGAGAAACGACGCTCAGCGCTTCGAGGATTGGATAAAGAGACGTTGAACTCACATCGGTGACCCAAAGCGCAACGCCGCCACGGCGCCGCAGACCGGTGAGGAGGCGGAGATGGACCATCAGCAACGCGAGCCGCAGTGTTTCCAGGCGTGGGTGGCTCTTCGTGAGCAGCTCGGTCAGCGCCCAAGAAATCTGCGTGGACATGCAACACGACACACACACATCGAACGGACCGTTGAGCTTTTCAACGAGCTCCGTGCTGGAGCTATGGACGAGCTTTAAGAGCTCCATGGCAAAAACGCTGGGGGGAGCCAGCCCGCTCGAATCTAGGGACTTCAGGTAGGGAAGCTGCCCAAACAGGCCAGAAAGATCGAGAGGAGCCTGCGCCGTCAGCTTCTTCCGCAAGGCTTCCGGCTGCGTTGCGATGGCGCCTCGCACGGCACGCTCATCGATATCCACCAGCTGCACCTCTGCAAATTGCTCTGCCAACAGGGTGAGATCCACATCGTTGCAGTTGCCCGCGCCAAGCAGGCACAGGCGTTTTTCTGGGCCGGCGAACGATGAAATGAGTGAGGTGAGGCGGTCGCGATGCGAAGCGTACAGGTCCCGCGAAGCTAAGCCTCGCTCGTTGGCAGTCCGTTCACGAGCAGTTACCCACGCAATGGCCTCGCTAGGTGCGGGAGGCTTACCCGTGACTTTTATCTTAGGTTTTGGTTTCCGTTTGGACTTCGCCATTGAATGGGATCACCTTATAGTGCTCAAGATTGGGCACTATTGCCTGAAGTTGCGCCCCCACCAGCTTCTCGGTGCACACCACGACAATCAACAAATCTTTGGGAGATATGCGCTCAGCCACGGCCTGATTGGCTTGTTCGAGCGTGACGGCCTGCACGTTGGCCAGGTACTCCTCGTGGTAGCCTTTCGGGAGATCGTAGAGCACTTCGTCGAGTTTTTGGGAGACGCGCTTGCTGGCAGTATCTACAGAAAACGCGTGCGAACGGATCAGGTAGTTCTTGGCCCAATCGAGCTCGGTTTGCGTGATCCCAGCTTCGCACCACTGCTCCAGGAGCTGAATTTGGAGTTCGATGCACGGCGCCGCATCTTCTGCTTTGGGGAAGGTGAGGATGCTCAGCGGCTGTCGCCGTCGATCGTAAGCCAGATGCGAAGAGGCTCCATAAGACCAGCCGCGTTTGGAGCGCACCTCGTGCATCAGGCGCGAGGTGAAGGTGCCTCCAAAGACGGTGTTGGCAACGTGCAGCGCGGTGTGATCCGCGTCTTTCGGGTGTGAGCCGCGCGTGCCGATCAAGATTTGAGTCTGAGTGCGATCCGGCTTATCCACCACCACCAGCTGACGCCCACTCACAAACCGAGGTTCATCGATCTCCACTTCGGGGGATGCGCCGCTCGGTACAACCGCCGCGATATCGGCGGCAAAACGCTGGGCCTGCTCTGGATTGATATCGCCCGCGAAAGCGAAGAGTAGATTGCCCCGGCGGATTGTGCGCTTGGCGTGCTCGACAGCAGCGCCGTGTTGCAGCTTGGGCACGGAGACCAAGGTTCCTCCGGTGGGTCGCCCATACGGGTGATCGGCAAACATCTCCCTCCGAAACCAATGGCGCGCTACAGATTGATCGCTATCCAGCATCGAGAGCAGCTCTGCCTGGGACTCGCTCTTCAGCTTGTTGAATTCATGCTCACTCAACGAAGCCTTCGCCACTACGTCCTTGACGACATCGACGTAGCCTTCGATCGAACGTGAAATGCAGGTTCCCTGAAATGAGATCGCGCTGTGGGTCACATCGACGCCGAGTGACGCACCGAGCGTGTCGATGCGGGTATCGATCTGATCGGCGCTGAGCCCCCCACCTGTTCGGCGCATCAAGCGCCCCGTGAGGCGTGTGAGCCCTAAAAGACCCTCTGGATCGAGCACTGAGCCCTGGGTGAAGGTCACGGAGAGCGTCACCAGCGGAACCGCGCGGCTCGTCTCCACGAGGACGCGAGGCTCGGGCGGGTTTGCCTGGATCGTCTGATTCATGCGGCCTCCACGTCAGAATCTGAGGAGCTGTTAGGTTCTAAGTCGTCGTCGTCGTCCTTCACCCGTACGAGGACGACCGTGCGCTGCGTATCAACCAAGTAACGCCGTGCCACACGGCGCAGATCGCTGGAACTCACTTTACGCTCCATGGCGAGCCGCTCGAAGGCGGACGTCGGCTGCCCCAACACCGTTTCATAGAAACCCAGGGTCGAAGCTTTGCCATCGGCCGTCTCCAGACTTGCTAACAGTGAAAGCTCGTTTCGCGCCAGCGCACGGTCCATTTCTTCCTGAGCCACGGGTTGTTCACGCACGCGCAAGAGCTCTTCCTCGACGACCGCGAGTAACTCTTCGGCGGTGTGCCCTTCCCGAGCAGAAACATAGAGTTCGAACAAGCTTGGGTCTCGGAACGGTCCAACGGAAATCCGAACTTCCGACGCCAACTCCAGCTCGCGTACCAAGCGCCGATACAGGCGGCTTGCTCGCCCGCCAGCGAGTACTTCACCCAAGAGCGAAAGGGCCGGATAATCAAAATCTCCAAACGCAGGGCTCTTGTAGCCAAGCACCAGCTTCTCGGTTTGTGTCGGTTTTTCCACAGAAATACGGCGTTCCGAGGTCTGCGGCGGTTCGGGGCGCACATCTTCGAGTGGCAGCACCGCACGTGGCATGGGGCCGTAACTTTGGCTGATCGCGCGCAGCACCACTTTTGGCTCAATATCGCCCGCTACCACAAGCGTTGCGTTGTTGGGCGCATAATAAGTTCGGTAAAAGCCTAGGCAATCCTCCGTCGTGAAGCCTTCGATATCTGCCATCCAACCGATCGTAGGCCAGCGATAAGCGTGCTCCGTGAAGGCTGTAGCCCAGAGCAGCTCGTTGACGGCGCCATCGACGTCATCGTCAACGCGAAAACGCCGCTCATTGGCCACGACTTCCTTCTCACTGTTAAGCTGTGGCGGCTTTAGCACCAAGTGTGCCATGCGTTCGGCCTCAAGCGGGATAGCCGTTAGCAGTTGGCCTTTGGGAAGCGAACTGCTGTATTGCGTCCAATCGAGCCAAGTTGAGGCGTTGACCTCAGCACCGGCTTCTTCCATCTTCCGATCGAATTCTCCAGCGGGCAGATTTTCCGATTCATTGAACATGAGATGCTCGAAAAGATGGGAAAGGCCCGTCTTGCCCACCTGTTCGTGCCGAGAGCCGACGTTGAACCAAGTATGATAGGCCACGACCGGCGCCTCGTGATCCTCGATCAAGAGCAGCATGAGCCCGTTCGCCAGCTGATAGCGATCCACGGTGAGAGCCTTGCCGAAGGGGAGGCGTTCCAGAAATTTTATCTTCCCGCCCTCCGGGGCATCCAGGTTGGCCTGCTCTAGCAGTGATTCTCGGGTAACGTCGACGTCGAGCTCGGGGCTTTGGGGCATGTAATCTAGAGTCCTAGCGCCAACCCGGCGGAGGCGAAAGCCCGCCTCAGCCGTCGAGCTTCAGAATGGCCAAGAAGGCTTCCTGCGGCACCTCTACATTGCCCACGCTCTTCATGCGGCGCTTGCCCTCTTTCTGCTTCTCCAAGAGCTTGCGCTTGCGGCTGATGTCGCCGCCGTAGCACTTAGCCGTCACGTCTTTGCGAAGAGCACGGATGCTCTCGCGGCTGATGATCTTTGTCCCGATTGCGGCTTGGATCGCCACATCATATTGCTGCCTTGGCACGAGCTCCTTCAGCTTGGCAGCGAGCGCGCGGCCCCGGCTCACGCTGGTGTCTCGATGCAAAACGACGCTCAAGGCATCGAGCGCTTCGCCATTGATCAGCATGTCGAGCTTCACCAGATCGGACGTGCGATACCCGATAAGTTCATAATCCATGCTGGCGTAGCCGCGCGACTGGCTCTTTAGCTTGTCGTGGAAATCCATGATGACTTCCGCGAGGGGTAGCTCATAGGTGACGACAACGTGATCGGGGCTCGGATACATGAGACCCTGCTGGATGCCACGCCGTTCTTCGCACAGGATAACCACCGCTCCCACGTAAGTGTTCGGCACATGGATCGTGACCTTCATCACGGGCTCCTCGATGCTTTCGAGTTCACCCACGGTAGGGAGCTTGGAAGGATTGTCGACCTGGATTGTTTCTCCGGTCTTGGTATGGGCGATGTATACAACGCTCGGCGCTGTCGTGATCAGGTCGAGATTGTACTCGCGCTCCAGACGCTCCTGAATGATCTCCATGTGGAGGAGCCCCAAGAAGCCGCAGCGAAAACCAAAGCCTAAAGCTTCAGAAGTATCCGGTTCAAACTTGAACGAGGCGTCATTCAAATGAAGCTTGCGCAAGGCATCGCGCAGATCTTCATAGTGGGCTGAATCAGTCGGAAACAGGCCGGCAAAGACCATCGGCTTCACGTCCCTGAAGCCAGGTAGCGCTTCAGGCAATTCTTTCCCTGCAAGCGTGACGGTATCCCCAATCTTAGTGTCCTCCACGCTCTTGATCTGGGCGGCCAAAAAGCCAACCTCACCTACCCCCAGTTCCGTTAACCGCATCGGGTGCGGGGCAAAACAACCTACCTCGGTCACCTCGTAGACACCTCGGGTGGCCATGAACAAGATCTTGTCGCCCTTGCGCAGGTGGCCATCGACCACCTTCACCATCACAACGGCGCCTCGATACGCATCGTACCAACTGTCAAAGACTAGGGCTCGGAGGAGCCCGTTTGGATTGCCGTTGGGAGGTGGGATGCGTGTGACGATCGCCTCCAGCAGATCTTCGACCCCAAAGCCAGTCTTGCCACTGGTCAAGATGGCGCCGCTGCATTCGAGCCCGATCACATCCTCGATCATCTTCGCGGCCCGATCGACGTCAGAGGAAGGCAGATCGACCTTATTGATAACGGGGACGATTTCGAGGTCATTTTCAACCGCGAGGTACGCGTTCGCGACCGTCTGCGCCTGAACACCCTGTGTAGAGTCAACTACCAGCAAGGCACCCTCACACGCGCGCAAGCTGCTCTCCACCTCGTAGTGAAAATCCACGTGGCCGGGCGTGTCGATCAGCTGGAGCTGGTAGTCCTCCCCGTCGTTGGCTCGGTACTTGATGCGAACGGATTGGGCCTTGATCGTGATGCCGCGCTCACGCTCGATATCCATCTTATCCAGAAACTGATCGACCATCTCGCGTTGCGAAAGGGTGCCCGTTTTCTGGAGCAGCCGATCAGCCAGTGTGCTCTTTCCATGATCGACGTGCGCAATAATGGAGAAATTTCGGATTTTCTTGGGATCTATCACCATGGTATCGGACGCGAGGAGGAGGGCTCGGGGTCGCCTCCCTAGCACGACGCCGAAACGGGCGCGCTCACTTCTGCGATGCTTTTGCCGAGGGACCTTCGGTGAGACTCATTTGACCGGGCAGCGCGTGCTCGTAGCGCTTCAGCACCAGATCGATACCCTCGCGGATGTACACGGCGACGGGCACCTTCGTCCGCTCATGCAGGAGGTGCAGGCGATCATTCTGCTCCGGCGTGATGTAGACAGTTGTTGAGATTTTCTTGCGAGACATCGATCCGACCTGCCAGCTGTTACAATAGATTCCCATACGTATGGTGTCAATTGCTGTGCGGGTAGGGAGTGTCTAAAATACATAGCAATATCGAACTGTTGCGGATCTGAAGCCGCCGTGATTTGGCTTCCGAGACCTGGGATCAGGGTGTGCCTGAGGCTTCCGCTAAGAAATCTATGACCACGCGTGGCCAAAACTCCGGTGCATCGGCCGAGCGTGGGAGCGGTGGGATTAGCCGCTTTCTCCCTGAGCAGTTAGGGCTTTAGACTGTAGGGTGAAAAATGAGGACCCTGTGGTGATTCGATCATGAATGTGAAATTAGAAGGCCGACGAAGTCAGCGCGGTAATGTCTTGGTTGCTGGAGGTGCGCTGCTGGCGTGCTGTATCTCGCTCTCAGCCTGTGCTGGTTCCGGCAGCGCGGGTGCCAAGTCTGCCGACGGTCTCTCGGAGAAACGTGACACGGAGATCACCCACGAAGCTTGCGATACCAAAGGGGCGAAAGAACGGCTGGACTCCAACGCCGATGGAACTCCCGAGATCTTGATTGTACGGAGCGGTGATCGCGAAGTGTGTCGCAGTGTCGATCTCGACTTCGACGGTGCACCCGAGGTGTGGACGTACCTCGACCCACAAGGTCAGGTTCGGAGGAAAGAGCTCGACTTTGATCGCGACGGGCGTGTCGACGAGATAGACCTTTATCAAGCTGGTGTGCTTGCGGAGAAACAGCGAGCTACTGGCATGGTGAATCGCCTGGATACTTGGGACTTGTTTCAGGGAGGCAAGCTTGCTCGCACAGAGCGCGATGCGAACGGGGATGGTCAGGTGGATCAGTGGTGGGAATACCCGAAGCCCGGTTGCCCGCTGATTCACTCGGACAGCGACGGCGATGGGCGTCCTGACCCTGGCGCCACGATCAATTATTGCAAGGAAACCGGCTATGTTCCGCCTGAAAGGCAGGGAGACAGCGCGCCGAAGAGCCCAGATTTCCAGCGTCCTGGAGATGAGTTACCAACAGAGACGGAGCAGCCCAAGGGCAGCGCTCCTGCAGCAGGAGGCGCGAAGTGAAAAAGCTTTGGCTGACTGTTGTGGCAACTCTTCTTGTCGCGAGCGGTTGTGGCGGTAGCGAAAAGAAACCGGCTGCATCGGCTGCGAACGCAGATCGGGTGACGCGAGGCATTTCCGCAAGTGATCGTTCACGCTGCGATTTTGCCGGCCGCAATGATCGACAGACAGTGGAAACCGCGGGGCCAGGTTCCGTCACCCCGAACATTCGTCGTGTGTTCGCGCTCGCGGGCGAAGGCGAGGATAGGCACCGCGTGATCGTTTGTCGCGAAGTGGACACGAATCTAGATGGCGTGAAGGATATCGTCCGCACCTACACCGACAAAGGCGAAGTCGCGACGGAGCTCGCGGACGCGAACTTCGACGGAATCATCGATACTTGGATTACTTTCACCAATGGGCGTCGTGCCAAGGTTGAGCTGGACAAGAACGCAGATGGCAAGCCCGACGAAGCTCGCTATTACATGCACGGCAAGTTGAGCCGAATCCAGCGCGACGAGAATCACAACGGGCGTCCCGACATCTGGGAAATTTACGAAAATGGCCATTTGCGGCGCATGGGCGTGGACCTCGATCATGACGGCAGGGTAGATCGTTGGAACCGCGACGAGATCCTGGCCAGAGAAGAAGCAGCCGACGACAATCGGAAGGCCGAGGAAGAGGCCAAGAAAGCTGCAGCTGAGAAGGCTGGTGAGGCCCCGGAGGCCCCCCCAACGCCAACTAGCAAGAGGCAGCGAAAGTAGCGAGCCCGGGCCTCTGGGCCTGTGCTAGACGCCCAGCCCCCATGCTATCCAAAGACGTGACCCGTGGCTGAAGAGCGCCTGCAGAAGATCCTTGCCGCCGCTGGAATCGCCTCCCGCCGGGGCGCAGAGGAGCACATCCTCACCGGTCGCGTGCGCGTCAACGGCAAGGTGATGCGTGAGCTCGGCGCCAAGGCGAACCCGAAGCGGGATCGCATTGAGGTAGATGGTCAGGCCATCGTGCGCGAGCGGCCCGTCTACGTGGTGCTCAATAAGCCGAAAGAGGTGATGAGCACGCTGAAAGATCCTGAAGGTCGCCCCACGGTCGTTGATTTGGTGCGCATCTCAGGAGCACGCGTGACGCCCGTAGGGCGGCTTGATTTTCACACAAGTGGGGTCTTGCTGCTCACGAACGACGGCGAGTTCTCGGCCAAGCTGCAGCACCCGCGGCACGGGGTGCCAAAGCGCTACAGCGTGAAAGTGCAGGGCGAAATGGATGAGCGCAGCCTGTCGCATTGGCGCGAGAGCATCATGATCGATGGTCGAGCCACCGTCCCAGCGGAGGTCACGCGCGTGCGCACCGAAGACGGGAAAACGTGGCTCAATATCGTCCTCAAAGAGGGGCGCAACCGCCACATTCGCCAGCTAGCAGAGCACGCTGGGTCCCGGATCATGCGCCTCGTCCGCTTCGAATACGCAGGCATCACCGCCGAAGGTCTGCGTGCCGGACAATGGCGCCACCTCACCATTGACGAGCTCAAAGCACTCAAGGCAGCACACGGCGTGCCCGCTCGTGTAGCTGCACCCCAGGCCGACGATGATGCGCCCCACGCCGTGCATTCTCTGCCGTTTCGCAATCACAACAAGCGTCGGAGTACGAAGGACGAAAGCCCTCCACGCGAGCGCGAACGCGAAGCCGCGAGGGAGCGGCGACCCGCAGCGGCGGGTGGGCGCGAGAACTCACAGTTTGGGGGGCGCGAGAATTCGCGGACGTCTGCGCGTGAGGCAACGCGCGGTGGTCGCACGGCAGATGCACGAGGTGGTCGCACGGTAGATGCACGAGCTGGCCGCACGGTGGAGAATTCGCGATCAGGCGGTCGCATGGCAGATGCGCGCGGTAGTCGCGAGGTAACCCGCGGTGATCGCACGTCGGATGGGCGAGCAGGAGGGCGCGAGAATGTGCGCGGCGGGCGCAAGGTAGAGGCGCGATCAGGCGGTCGCACCGTCGATGCGCGTGGTGGACGCATCGCCGATTCGCAGGGGCGAGCGGCTCCGGAGCGCGAGCGACCGTTGAGTCGAGCGGGTGCGCGTGAGGCTGTGCGCAGAGGACGCGGGTAAGAGGCGTTTTGCCTCCGTGAACTTAAAAACAAGCACGACAAACGCGAGAGCACGTAAACAATTCGCCATTCCGTGGCGAAATATTCGCCATTCCGTGGCGAATTTGCAAGCTCGCGTGGGGCTTTTTCTGCTGGTTTCCACGCGGTTTGCCGAACGGGTTGGGCTCTACTGCCGTGAATCGTAGGGTGGTTGGTAGACGTTCGGGACCGCCTCCAATGTTTGGACAAATGCCGAATTCTTCTCAGCGGGGAAACGCGAGAACGCTTTGCGAGCCAAAGTTTGAGAAAGCAAAAACGCTCTTAAGGGAACTGGGGCGCCAGTTCTTGAATGAGAATCTTGCTGATTAACTACAGACTAACAGCAGCGAGATCGAGCAATCCGGTATTGGGACTCGAATCTAGTATGAGGCGTCAAATTGCGGGGCCTATGCGTACACATGTACAATATCACGATGGGCGCCGCACGGGCCTGCAAAGTTCCGCCGCGGCTGGCAACCGCGTGTTGCTTGGGCGAAAACGCGACGCTGAGCCTCCTGCGACGCTTGACACTCTTGAGAAGCGATCGGACCATCCCGGCCACCTATGAATACTTCCCGAATTCTTCAGTCGTCCGCACTGGTTCTTGCCGTGGTTGCAGCTTCTATCTCGGGGTGCTCTGACGATTCCGCGACGGGTGGTTCACCTGCGACCGGGGGCACGGCTGGGAAATCGACGGGCGGAGGGAGCTCAGGTGGCGTCAGCGCAACGGGCGGTAAATCGTCGACGGGTGGGAGCAGCTCAGGTGGAGCTACGGGCGGTTCTAAAGCAACCGGCGGAACCAGCTCGGGCGGAGCGGCGGCGGGTGGAACGAATAATTCGGGCGGCGCGAGTGCGACCGGTGGAGCAGGCAACGTCGGAGTTGCGGGGTTCCCAGGTACGTGCACGCTAGAGAGCGCGGACGCTTCAGCCAAGGGTAAAACCTGTAATGATTTCTGCACGGCTTGGAATTTCACTGGCGACAGCTGCCACGACATTAAGGCGCTCACGACACTTTTCTCCGATGGTGAGACCAACGCCGAATGCATAACGGAGTGCCAGACCAGGCATACTGAGACCCAGTTTTGCTGCCGCATGCAGCACGTCTTGCTTTCGTTGGGACCAGACGGCACTGGTCAACCCGCAAAGGACCCTACTCTTGCGGTGCATTGTGACCATGCGGCAGGGCTGAGCGTTTGCCCATAGGGAAAGGGTGCTTTCAGTAGAGCGGGACGTCTCCGACAGAAGCGGGAGTCTCGGTGTCACCGACGCTAGCTGTGTTGCCATAGCCAAGCTGGCCATAATTAGACTTGCCCCAACAGCGAAGCGCACCGCCCATTAGCCTTGCGCAGCTGTGCCAGTAGCCCGCCACTATATCTGTGGCGGGCCCTCCAAGATCGATGTCGCCTGCATCTGCCGGCGTAGTGGATGTCCCGATCACATTCGTGTTCCCATACCGCTACCAGGCTCGAATCAGCTCCTGCGTGCGCGTACCCGCTCCAAAAGAGCGACATCCGCTAGGTCTTGAGGGCGCCCCGAAGCGCGCTTGTTGGCGATCAGGTCATCGAGGGCAATCACTGGCACTTCGAGGTCACCCAGGTTCACCGTCTCCGTGCGGCTCAGGGCCGAGTCGGTGTCAATGCCGTCTGCGCTGGTGAGGATATCAATGCGAACGGGTGCGACACCAAGGTACACGATGTCGTGAGGTTGCATCGTTCGAGCTGCTTCCGTGACAGTGCTTGGCGCACCGAATGTCGAAAGGGCGTTCGCAACGCGCTCCAAGTTCTCTTTTGAACCTGCCACGAGGAGATCCAAGTCTTTGGTGGCACGAGGCTTGGCGTGGTGCCCCACGGCGTAGCCACCTAGGATTGCGAAACTAACCTCGTAGCGGACGAACTCCGCCAATAGATCTCTGAAGTCGGGGTGCAGGTCCACGAAACTCCTTCAAGGCTAAACTGTCTTCAACCAACGACCACATGGCTAAGACGCGTTCACTCGGAGCCATTGAGAGCCAGAAGTGGAGGTCTTGTTCGTCCATTTCAGCGAACGAATGGGCCACGCCGCCGGTCCAGGTTTTCCGGCGGAGGTCGGCTCGTTCTTTGGCGGTGGTCACGAGGTAGAAGCCTAGCACGCTTCGGTGCCTGGCATGGGCTTCAGTGGACGAGCTCGGTAACCCGCGCCAAATCGCTGGGTTCTACGGCGCCTTGGATCATGCAGCGCAGCTTGCCTTTGGGATCGAAGAGCAGCTGCATGGGCAGCTCGGGATCGGCTTCGACACCTACAGCTTTCAGCCATTGTTCGCGCGGGGCGCCCTCGGGCAACCAAAAGGAAGCCTGGAGCGGCGCAGATGAGGAACTGAGGAAGTTGCGGAGCTGGCGCTCATCGTCGTCGATTGAAATCGTATGCAGGCGAAAGCCTAATGATTTCTGCCATGCCATGAGCCGCGGCAATTCTTCCTTGCACGGTGCGCACCAGGCAGCCCAGAGATTCACCCACGTCCAGTGCCCGCCGCCCGTTTTAGGCTTCAGATTTGAGCGCCCCAGCTCGCCTTCGACGCGCGCCAGCGCTTGATCTGGGAAGGGATCACCGGAGGCTTCATGCGAGCACAGTTGAGCGCGAGCTTTGGTGGGCTTGTTCGCTTCTGGAGCGCTCGGCTGAACACGAGGCGCCGCTGGCACCGCATCCGCCGTAGCCACCACACCTTGGCTGCGCGCCTTAGGTGCCAGGCTTGGCTCAGGCCGCTCTTCGCAACCTGCGAGCAAGCCAACGAGGATTAGAGCCGGCAGTCGACCCATGAGACGAACGCGCTGCGATTGATCGCCTCTTCGGCACACTTCTGATCGGGGCGGGAATTGGTCCATGTGCAGTACTCGTGAGGAAGCTGAGCGAATTCATTGCCGAGCCAAAGCAGGCCCGCCTTTTTCTCAATGTCCGGATCTTTAGACGTTTCTTTGAGGTGAAACATCACCGAATTGGCGCGGCGGTGTGAGAGCGCGCGATTCTTGTCGACCGTGCCTGTTTTGGATGAGCGAGAGACGACGAAGAAATAGCGAGCACCGCGGCGGTCGAACCATTTTTCATCCAAGATCTTGGCGGCCGCTTCATCGAGCGCATCGGCGTTGTTATCGAATAAGAGCACAGCGCCTCGATCCTCTAAGGGCGTGAAGAGCGCGTTGAAATCGTCATCACTGATCGCGGCGAACGTCTTGATATCGGCGGGCTTGCAACCGCGGCGTGTGGTCGCGTCCGTGGCCAGGCCACACGAGTGCAGCACACGCTCCAACACTTTCTTGAATTCAGGCGTGCAATAAGCCAGCTCTGCCTGATCTGCGATCGCGATCTTCGGCTTGTTGGCCTCAGCGGCGGGTGCCATCAGCCGCTCTTTGGCGCTGCTCACGCTGCTGGAAACCATGCCGATCGCGATCAAGGCGCAGGCGATCCCAAAGCCGATACCCCCGAAAATCGCGCCCATCGGGGCTCCCGATTTTGGCTCAGGGGGCTCTTCGCGCGGTGGGATTGCGGGCATCATGGGGGCAGTCATGGCAGTACCTCGGGCGCAAGCTTGGAGAGTGTGAACTTAAGACCGATATCGGTATCTTCCTCGCAGAGCTTTTGGTCGCCGAGGAATACTTGGGGAGTGGAGACGGCGATCTTGTTGTCAGACGCGAAGTGCAGGTGCTTGTTCAGGCGTACTGTGGTGTCGCGGCTGTGCATGCAGGTTTGCATGGCGAGCCCGAAGCGCTCGGTGATCAACGCTTCAAGGGGCTTCGGTCCGCGCTTGCCAGCGGCGGCTAGCGCCTCTTGGTTCTTGTAGGCCCAATCCATGGCTTCGCGGGTTTGATTCCCGCTGCATAGAATCGCGCGCGCCAGGATGCAGGCACCCGGATGCAGCGGCTCCGAGAGCATCCAATTGCACTCGCTATCTAGAGGGAACAACGCGAGCTTGGCGTCCAAGCGGTCGAAGATGCCCTCGATCACCAGGCGTTCGTGGAACGCTTTGCAGGTGGGGCACAGGGGATCTTCGAACAGCAGCGCCGCCTTCTTGGAGAGCGGTGTTTGTAAGATCATCAGGTCATCGCCGGCTGTGGCAGGCCGCTCCAGCTTGCCGCAGGTGTTGAGAAAGGAGGTGTGATTCGGCGCAGAAGCGGCATACACCACCGCAGGAAGCAGCGTGAAGGCGCCCAAAACGGCTAACCCGCCCAAACTGAGCGCCAGCGACTCTCCCAGCTTTCCCTTCGTGGCCCCGCGACTCGCGTTCAGAATGAGTGCGCCCGCGATCGCGAGCAGGATAGAGGAGACGTAGATCCCCACGCACACTTTGCATAGCGAACCCAGCTTCAGCATCGAGATGGCAAACATCAAGATGGAGGCCATGAGGGGCGTGAGCGCGGTGAGCCCAAACAGGATCAGGCTGGCACGCTTGACCCGTGTTCCTGCGAGCAGCAGATACAGGGCAAAACCTGCGAAAAAAGCGAAGGCGCCGAGCGCGAACAGCGAGATGGGCAGGCCACCCCAGAGCTTGTCTTTGAGCACCGCTGAATACGGGCTGTACATCGCCGCGCGGCAGGCTTCAGCATCGGATGTCGGCGCAGCACCGATGATCAGGCTGCAATGCAGATCGTGCACGCCGCGGTCTAAGTGCGCCGCATAATCGGTGGTTGAGAGCGCTGCAAAGGTTAACCCCAACAAAGATCCGATCAGTGCCAGCAAAGTTGCTTGCCATGGGCGCTTCAGCATGGTGTGGACGCTGGCCAATTTCGCGGCTAGACGCAAGGGGTTCGAGGCTTGGGCCGGCCTTGCGAGTCGTCTTTCTAGGCTGAACTCCGTACTCTGGTGGAAGGAGTACAGCCATGGTCCAATAGGCTCATGCGTGCCCATTGGGCGTTGGACCCCGCCGTTTCATTCTTGAATCATGGTGCCTTTGGAGCGTGTCCCCGTGAGGTGGTTGCGTGTCAACGCCGCTGGCAAGATCTGCTGGAGCGCGAGCCCGTTCAGTTTTTCCTACACACTTACGCGCAGGTATTGGATGAAGCTCGCCAGAAAGCTGCGGCGTTTGTGGGGAGCGCCGCGGAGAATTTCGTGTTCGTGCCTAACACGACGTCTGGCGTGAACGCCGTACTGAGTTCGCTCGATATCTCAGAGGGTGACGAGCTGCTCACGACCGATCATGTTTACGGCGCGTGCCTGAATGCGTTGCATGCGGTCGCGGAGCGTCGCAGCGCGACAGTGGTGCAGGCGCAGCTGCCTCTGCCATTCACCGAAAGTGGAGAGATTGTAACCGCCATTCTAGAGCGCGTGACAGCCAGGACTCGTTTTGCGCTCCTCGATCATGTGACGAGTGCGACTGGAATTGTGTTGCCTATTCAGGAGCTGGTGAGGGCGCTGTCCGCGCGGGCAGTCGAGGTGATGGTGGATGGGGCGCATGCTCCGGGCATGTTGGAGCCGGGTATCGATGAGCTCGGTGCTGGCTATTACACAGGCAATTTTCATAAATGGGTGTGTGCACCCAAAGGCGCGGCATTTCTCTACGTGAGGCCCGATTTGCAGCACGCGGTGCGGCCTTTGGTGGTGAGTCATGGGCGTACTGCGGCACGCGGGCGCTCTAGGTTTTGGGAGGAATTTGATTGGCCGGGCACGAGCGATCCCAGTGCCTGGCTTTCGGTGCCGGATGCCATCGAATCCGTGGGGAAACTAGCAACGGGCGGTTGGAATGAAGTCCGGCATCACAACCGGCAGCTGGCGTTGCAAGCCCGGAAGCTGCTGTGCGAAGCGCTCCAAATCTCGGCACCGGTGCCTGAGGCATTCCTAGGCAGCTTGGTCGCACTGCCGCTGCCAGATTCTGACGCCCAATTTCCGTACGTGCGGCGAAAACCGGTGACGCCAAACCACTCCGCGTTCGACGTCTCGGCACTTCAGCGAGCGCTGTTCAACGAACACCAGATTGAGGTGCCCGTATTCGATTGGCCAACGCCCGGACGGCGTTGGATCAGGATCTCAGCGCACCTGTACAACACGCCGGGCGAGTATGAGCAGCTGGCCCAGGCTCTGCTCGTCGAGCTGCGGAAGGGCCTCTGAGGCGCGTCCTAGAGCGCGCCCGGGCTTCAATTTCGTACGGCCAAACGCGGCGGATTGGTGGTGCGACAGCGTGCGCGGTAATCGCGTGGGCTCAGGCCCACCACCTGCTTGAATTGGCGGCTGAACAAGAAGAGCTCTTTGTAGCCGAGCGCGTGCGCAACCTCGGTGACGCTCAATTGCGATTCGGCAAAAAGATCTGCTGCTCGGAATGCGCGCTGCTCCATGAGCCAGGCTCGCGGCGCCTTGCCGTAGGTGCTGCGGAAGAGCCGAGTGAAGTAGTCCGTTGAAAGACCCACCACATTGGCCATGTTGTCGGTGTCAGGCCATTGTGCCAGGTTCTGATCGACCCACGAGGCGAGTGCTTTTCTTTGACCGAGCGATAGGCTGCGCTTCTGACCCTGAGCGCTCTGATCCATACGCAAGATGGTGGTGAACAGCAGCAGCATCAGCCCCTTTAGCTTGGCTGAATGATACGCCAGCGGCGAGCGGTGCTCCTGGAGGATTTGCTCCATGATCGGGCGTGCCTCGCTGGCTCCTCGAATAATCACCGGCTCTTCCGCAATTGGCAGGACGGCGCGGACCTCGCTCGGGCGTGCGGCGCTCAGGGGTGACTCGCTCTCTGCCGGGGGAGGCGCAGCAATTTCGAAGCGCAGGAAGCAGACATTCACAGGCAACTGGCCCTGCACGATCTCATGCGGATAGTTGGGTGGGAACCAAATCAGGTCGTTGTTAGCGAGGATCTCGTGCTTGTCGTCGTAGTGGCAGTGGATGGTATTCGCGGCCACGAAGATCACGACGTGATGCGGGATGGTTCTTGGCCCGAGCTTCAGCCCCTGAACCTTGTGAGGAAAACCGGACCTCACCATGTTGATCACCCGCTCGGGATCGCAGAGATCATCCAAAATCGGCGCGTGCTCATCAGACTTAGGTTCGATGTCCATGAGTCCGATCTAGCATAAGTACAAATCCGACAAGAATCGCAATTCTTGCTGAATATGACAGTCAGCTAGTGAATATTGGGACCCGCCCACCGTACTGGTGCAACTTTTCCCCGAGACCATAGCCGCATGTGCAGCTGTTCGCACTCCCGTTACGCCAAAGGCGCGGCGTGCTCAGATCCAGTTCAAGCTATCGCGCAGGTGCTCAGCGCGGCCCATCGCATCGTCGAGTGTGGCGCAAATTTCCGCGCTGCTCGCCGGCTTGTTGATCGTCGCGCGGAGCTTGGCGCGGAGTTCGCTCGGCAGGCACAGCACCTGATTCGAGTGAACGACGCAGGTTAGCGTCGGGTCGAGGAGCATCGCCCGCTCCAACAATTCTTCGCCACGCATCCCGGGCATTTCGAGATCCGTTACCATGACGTCGAACCTCTCTTCACTCAGGCGATCCAGGGCAAGTTGAGCCGTGGCTACCGACACCACGGATAGCCTGGGGCGCTCCACTTGAAGCAAGCGGAGCATGCTTCGCAGGATCAACGGATCATCGTCGACGAGTAGAATGCGTCCACCGCGCGAGCCCGTGCTGACGCCACCGCCTTGCACTCCACTTTGAGGGCCGGTGCTTGAATCCACGACACGGAATGCGGCCTCTTCTTCAGGGCCCGGAGCGTTCACCCAGGAGAGTGGTTTATTTCGGAGATCCGCCATTTTCTACGCTAAAGCCCAGCTAGAGAAGTGAGTCTGCCCCAGGTCTTCTGAAGGTGCGAGCCTCATTCTGGGAATCAACCTGCTTGCAGGTCGGGTGCTCTCCGGGGGAGGCTCCCGGTCAATGCTCACGTTTCCAGGGGCACCCGCCTTCACCGCAGGCAGACTGTCCAAAACGCTCGCGCGGGTTCGCCAAAAAAACCCAAGAGTTCTAGGGGTGTATGCTGAATTCATCCACTTCGTGGACGAGCTTCGGCCCCCGGATCCAACAGAGACGGCGGTGCTCACACGGCTCCTCAATTATGGACCGCGCGGGATGGTAGGGGCTGAGCTGCCCCCAACCACGGCGACGGCTCGCGAAGAGGCCTCGACACTCTCGGGTCTGCGCATCCTCGTGGTGCCTCGAATCGGCACGGTCTCACCCTGGTCGTCCAAGGCAACCGACATCGCTCGCATCTGTGGTCTCGCGGAGGTCGTGCAACGGATTGAGCGCGGCGTCTTCTATACGATCGCGGGCGAAGTGGATGCTGAGTCAGCTCTGGTGGCTGACCTTTCGGATCGCATGACGGAATCCGTGCTGCAGGGAGTGTCGGAGGCTCATGTTCTGTTTGGTAAGGCGTCGCCGAGGCCGCTGGCCACGGTGAATGTGCTCGAAGCGGGTAAAAGCGCGTTGGAGAAAGCCAACCAGGAGCTTGGATTGGCCCTCGCAGCAGACGAGATCGACTATTTGGTCGAAAATGCGCTGCGCCTGAAGCGCAACTACACCGATGTGGAGCTGATGATGTTTGCCCAGGCAAACAGCGAACACTGTCGGCACAAGATTTTCAACGCCAGCTTCATCATCGACGGTGAACCTCAGTCCAAATCACTCTTCCAAATGATCCGCCGCACCACTGAAGCCAGCCCAGCGGGTGTGCTTTCGGCTTATTCAGACAATGCGGCCGTGATTGAAGGCTTTTCGGGAGCTCGTTTCTTTTCCGATCCCGTGAGCCACGTGTATCAAAAGACTGAAGAGCCGATTCACATCGTCTTTAAGGTTGAAACTCACAACCATCCGACAGCCATCTCACCCCATCCGGGTGCCGCTACAGGTTCCGGTGGGGAAATTCGCGACGAAGGGGCGACGGGGCAGGGGGCGAAACCCAAGGCAGGGCTCACGGGCTTCTCCGTCTCCAACCTATGCTTGCCAGGCGCAATCCAACCGTGGGAGATCGCTTACAGTAAGCCGAATCGCATCGCTTCTGCGCTGGACATCATGTTGGAAGGCCCGATCGGCGGAGCTGCATTCAATAACGAATTTGGTCGTCCCAATCTGTGCGGCTATTTTCGAACGTTTGAGTTGCTGGCGCCCGGCGTCGCAGGCCCCGAGGTTCGCGGCTACCACAAGCCCATCATGTTGGCCGGGGGCATCGGCAATATCCGCGAGGGCCATGTTAAGAAAGGCGTGATGGCGGTGGGGGCGCCGATTGTGGTGCTGGGTGGCCCTGCGATGTTAATCGGGTTGGGCGGCGGCGCGGCTTCTTCGATGGCTTCCGGAACTTCGTCAGAAGATCTAGATTACGCCTCAGTGCAGCGGGGTAATCCGGAGCTGGAGCGTCGTTGCCAGGAAGTGATCGACGCCTGTTGGGCGCTGGGCGCTGAAAGCCCCATCGTTTCCATTCATGATGTGGGTGCAGGCGGGCTGTCGAACGCGTTGCCCGAGCTGATTTTTGACTCCCAAAAGGGCGGAATTCTGGAGCTACGGAGTATCCCGAGCGAGGAGCCCGGGATGTCGCCCTTGGAGCTCTGGTGCAACGAGGCGCAAGAGCGCTACGTGCTCGGGCTCGATCCTGAAAAGCTCGAGGTTTTTCGAGCGATTTGCGCTCGCGAGCGCGCTCCGTTTGCCGTGGTGGGCACGGCCACTCCGGAAGGCCTGTTGAAAGTTCAAGATAGCCACTTCAAGAACACTCCCATCGATCTGCCGTTGCAGGTTTTGCTTGGGAAGCCGCCCAAGATGGTGCGCCGCGTCGAACGCGGGCGCTTTGATGTGGCGACGGCGCCCGCCCTCGACGTCTCGATTGCCGAAGCTGCCGAACGGGTGCTTCGCTTGCCGACGGTTGCGGATAAGAGCTTCTTGATCACCATAGGGGACCGCACTATCACGGGCCTTGTCTGTCGTGACCAAATGGTGGGGCCGTGGCAGGTACCGGTGGCGGATGCGGCCGTGACGGCGAGTTCGTTTGAAGGTTACACGGGTGAGGCTTTTGCGATGGGCGAACGAGCACCGCTCGCACTTTTGAGCGCTCGGGCTTCGGCGCGCATGGCAGTGGCTGAGGCACTCTTAAATCTCGCGAGTGCACCTATTTCGCGCCTTTCAGACATCAAGCTGTCGGCAAACTGGATGGCAGCTGCTGGCCAGCCTGGGGAAGATGCACGCTTGTTTGATGCTGTTCGCGCCGTGGGTGAGGAGCTGTGTCCGGAATTGGGGATCGCGATTCCCGTCGGTAAGGATTCGCTGTCGATGCGCACCGTTTGGGAAGAAGAGGGCAAGAGGAAGAGCGTGACTTCGCCACTCACGCTGATCGTGAGTGCGCTTAGCCCAGTGTATGACGTTCGGCGAGCGCTCACGCCTGAGTTGTCCCAAAGCGAGGGCGCCACACGCCTGCTGCTCGTGGATCTTGGGCGCGGAAAACAGAGGCTGGGTGGTTCCTGTCTGCTGCAGGTCTTCGGTCAGGTGGGAGCCGAGGCGCCCGATCTCGAGTCCGCGGCCGATCTCAAGGGCTTTTTCGCTGTCATTCAGGCGTTGAATAGTGAGGGGGTGCTCCTCGCTTATCATGACCGGTCGGACGGTGGCTTGTTCGTCACACTGCTTGAAATGGCCTTTGCTTCGGGTATGGGGCTCGACATCGAGCTGAGTGAGCTCTCGGGAGAGCTGCTTTCAGTGCTCTTCTGTGAGGAGCTTGGAGCTGTGCTGCAAGTTCGTGAGAGTGATGTGGCAAGGGTGAAGCGCGCCTTCGCTGAGGTGGGTATGCCGGGTGTCGTCTTTGATGTGGGCGTGCCCAATAGTTCAGAGAACATCACTTTCGCGCGGGCTGGTGCTTCGGCATTTGTGGGTCAGCGCGCGGCGTTGCGCGGGATCTGGTCTGAGACAAGCTTTCGTATGCAGGCGCTGCGCGACGATGTGACGTGCGCCAACGAAGAACACGCGGGACGCTTGGAACCGGGTAAGCTGGGGCTCTCGGTGCAGGCCACCTTTGATATCAATGACGACATCGCTGTCCCGTTCGTGTTGAGTGGCACTCGGCCTAAAGTCGCCGTGTTGCGCGAACAAGGCGTCAACGGTCAGGTTGAGATGGCGGCCGCCTTCGACCGTGCTGGATTCACGGCCGTGGATGTTCACATGAGCGATATCTTGGAAGGACGCGTGACTCTCGCCGATTTCTCGATGTTGGCTGCTTGCGGCGGATTTTCCTATGGTGATGTGTTGGGAGCGGGGGAGGGGTGGGCCAAATCTATCTTGTTCAACGCGCGCGCCCGCGATCAATTCATCGAATTCTTTAGGCGAGCGAATACCTTGACGCTTGGCGTGTGTAATGGCTGTCAGATGCTTTCAAATCTGCGAGAGCTCATGCCGGGCGCTCAAGATTTCCCTAAGTTTGTGCGCAATCGCTCGGAGCAATTTGAGGCGCGTCTTTCGCGCATTCGGATCGAGGCGTCTCCTTCTATCTTGCTGGCTGGCATGGAGGGTTCCTTGCTTCCGATCGCGGTCGCACATGGCGAAGGTCAGGTCGAGTTCACCAACGCCGCAGAGTGCGAACGCTTGACGCAAGCCTCGCTCGTGAGCGCACGGTTCGTGGACGATAGCGGTGCGCCGACGGCGCGTTATCCCGAAAATCCCAATGGCTCAGAAGCTGGCATCACGGCCATCACGACGCCGGACGGGCGAGTCACCCTGATGATGCCTCACCCGGAACGCGTGTTCCGGGCCGTGCAACACTCCTATCGTCCCAAGAGTTGGCGCGAAGATGCGCCCTTCATGCGCTTATTCCGCAATGCGCGCGTCGCTCTGGGCTAGCCCAAGCCGCGCGCATCGGTGGCTGCTTTCACTCGGCTGACGCCTAGAGCGAATGCGGCAGTGCGCATATTACACTTGAGTTCCGTCTGCATGTCGCAGATGGCTCGGTAGGCATCGACAATTCGTGTCTCAAGCTCCGCGTTGACTTTCTCTTCGGTCCACTTAAAATTCTGAGTGTTCTGCACCCACTCGAAATAGCTCACGGTGACGCCACCTCCGTTCACCCAGATATCCGGCAGGCAGACGATCGAACGCTGCGTTAGGATTCGATCGGCCTCGAAGGTAACGGGGCCGTTGGCGGCCTCCAGCACATATCTAGCTCGGATTTGGCCGGCGTTCTTGTCATCGATCACGTGCCCCAAGGCCGCCGGAACTAACACGTCGCAATCCGAAACCAGCAGTTCTTCATTCGAGATGGGCTGGGTCCCGGCGCCATTGACGACCTGTCCGGTCACCTTGTGATGCGCCAACAGCGCAGGAATATCGATGCCTTGGGCATTCTGAACACCACCGTAGGCGTCGCTCACCGCCACGACTTTGCCACCAGCTGCGCTTACAAATTTCGCGAACCAACTCCCTACGTTGCCAAAACCCTGGATGGCGAAACGTTGTTGTGTGAAATCGCGCCCCGCCGCCTTCAGGACCTCACGGATCGCAAAATAACAACCACGGCCGGTTGCTGCTTCTCGGCCTAAAGAGCCGTGCAGCGCCAAGGGTTTGCCGGTTACCACGGCCGGGCTAAAGCCGTTGCGCTTGGAGTACTGGTCGAAGATCCAGGCCATGACCTGGGCGTTCGTGTTCATGTCCGGCGCGGGAATGTCTTCGTTGGGGCCGATGGTGCTGCCCAGTTGGTCGACGAATCTGCGTGTGAGACGCTCAAGCTCCCATCGACTGAGCATACTCGGATCCACTTGGATCCCCCCTTTTGCGCCACCAAAGGGCACATCAGCGACCGCTGTCTTCCAGGTCATTAGGCTGGCGAGTGAACGCACTTCGTCGATTTCAACTTCCGGGTGGTAGCGAAGGCCACCCTTGAACGGGCCCCGGGAGTCGTCGTGCTGCACGCGGTAACCGATAAAATTCCCCACCGTTCCGTTGTCGAGTTCGATGGAGAGCTCAACACGGATCTCGCGGCTCGGAGTGGTGAGGAGTGTCGTGTAATAGGCGTCGAGCTTAAGTCGAACCATCGCCTGTTGAATGAACTGGTTGGTGGATTCGTAGGCACTGAGTGTCATCGGGGGTAATCAAGTGGCAGAGTGGGGAGACCTCAAGCGTAACGCGCAACCAAGCGACAGGACTAATCCTGAGCTACTTCGGTAAGTGCGGTGTGGACACAGTAAGTGCGGTGTCGACACGTTCGAGGAGTTGTTTCCGTGTAAACGGCTTAGCCAGGAGTGGTCCTATGGGCATTGCCGACCCCCGCAACTGGGCGACATCTGCGTATCCTGACAGGAAGAGTGTTTGGATGTTGGGCGACAGCAGGCGGAGGCGTTCAGCGAGTTCGAAACCACCCATTTGGGGCATGACCACGTCTGAAATCAGCAGGCTTATCGGAGTCTCGGAGCCAAGAGCGAGTTCAAGCGCTTCCACGCCATTCGCGGCCGACAGCACCCTGTATCCGACAGCTGTGAGCACTCGAGCCCCGAGCTCGCGGAGCCCTTGATCGTCTTCAACGAACAGCAGGGTTGCAGACTTCCGAGCGGAAATCTGAAGCGGTGTTGACGGTTGCGCGGTTGCGGGAAGTGAATCTGCGAGTGGAAGCAGAATTCGAAATCGCGAGCCGATTCCCTCGCGCGTTTGAACATCGATGGCCCCGCCGTTCTTGCGCACGATCCCATACGAGGTGGCAAGCCCAAGGCCAGTACCCGAGCCTACTTCTTTGGTGGTGAAGAAGGGCTCGAAGAGGTGTTGGCGTTCGTGCTCGTTCATCCCCTTGCCGGTGTCTTCGACATCAATGAAGGCGTAGCGCCCCGTCGACAGTTGTGCGGGCTCGGTGCCGTCTAAGAGAACTGAGCCTGTGGAGATGGCAAGGCTGCCCCCGTTGGGCATCGCGTCGCGCGCGTTGATGGCTAAATTGATCAGAACCTGGGAGATCTCTCCGGCATCGACGAGGCTCACCACGGGGTCTCGGCACAGAGTGAGACTGAACTCTACATTCTCCTCGATGACGCGCGCCAGGATCCGCCTTGCATCGCTCACCAGATTGTTAAGATCCACGACGCTGGGTGCGTGGGGCTGCTTCCTGGCAAAGGCTAGTAGCTGCCCGGTGAGATCCGCACAGCGGTGCACGGCGAGCTGAATCGCATGCAAGCTCTCGTTCGCGACTGAAGAGGCAGGCGTTTCCTCGAGGATCGCTTCAACATGGCCAACGATAGCCGTTAATAGGTTATTAAAATCATGCGCCACGCCGCCCGCCAAACGACCAATGCTGTCGAGCCGGAGTGCGCGCGAAACCTCTTGCTCAAGGCGTATTCGCTCGGTGATGTCTTGGGCAACCACCACGATTCCCACCACTTGCCCCTGTGCGTCGAATTGGGGGAATTTCTCGGTCTGTACCCAGCGTTGCCCTTCTTCCGTGTGAATGGGCTCGACGATCCCGCGCTTCGGTTTCCCTGAGCGAATCACTTCGAGATCGCCCGCAAAATACCGGGCTGCTTCGGCTGGATACCAGCGCTCCGTGGGCGTGCCGACCATGTCCTCAGGCGCGACTCCAAGACTTGACGCCACGGCTTGATTGACACGCAAGATCCGATTGTGCGCGTCCTTGTAGAAAATATACGCGGGGAGCGCGTCGAGAATCAGTTGGAGATCGTGGAGCGCACGCGTTAACTCAGTGCTTGTCGTTCCCACTGCGTTTTCTTCGTTCATTGCTGAGCTCGCGCGTCTCCCGAGTTTGAATCGAATCCCCACCCTCAAAGGTAGCGGCTCTTTCCGGCCTTTGCTACGGGGATGAAGCGCGTTCGGCTAAACGAAAGCTGGTGTGATGGGGAGCCCCCATTCATCTCTAGACACCTGTGCCATTCCGATCGCCCAGCCCATGGTGTAGCGTGCGTTGATCTCGCCTAGCGCGTTCAAATGCAGCCCATGCTGATCGCGCCACGTGAAGGCATCGACTCCGAACGGGCCGAAATATCCGGCACTCGCGAGCGCCTGGGCCACGCGTTCGGCCGCTAGGTTCACGACTTCGAGCCTGTAGCCTTCGCACTCACCAACAGTCGCAAGTCGAGCACTCTGCCAGGCGCGATACTCATCGACCCCTTGCACACAAACGTGACCCAACCGCCAAGTTCCGTCCGCCGACACATAACCGTGCGTTGAGAACTCACGCTCAATCTCGACCAACGGCTCAGCCCAAATGCCGTCCTTGAGGGCGACGGCAAACCAGCGCTCATCATCCGCGGAGAGAGCTCGCGTGATTCTGCGCTGGCCACGGCCCGCGAATCCATAGGGTCGCTTGAACAGCCAAGGGCCTCGCTCTGCTTCCTTCAACGTTTCGCTGAGTTCTTCCGCATCGGAAATGAAGCGTGCACCAGGGACACCGGCCCCGAGCGGCAGCCCAAAACGTCGATGATTGACCTGTCGGAGTACTTCGAATGCGGGCGCAGGTTCCGGCGTGGCACCCGCCTTTTGCAACGCTGACAGTGCGCTCGGGGTGGGACAAAAGGCACGCCCACGGCAGCCTTCGAGTTCGGCGGGCAAGCTAGAATTATGGGTCAGTAGATGATCTTCGAGGCGGAGCAAGTGTTGGGCACGCGGTAGGAATTGTTCGAGTTGGCGGCGGATCTTTGCCCCAGGCTCCCAAGCGCTTGGATTTTCGAGCTCCAAAGCGGCTCCCAAATTCAAGAGCCAGGCTACGCTTGCCATGTCCGTAGCCGGTGAACAAACTCAGGCTGCATCCCCGCGCGTTCGCGCCGTGACTCATGCAGCGATTTTCCGCGCATCAGGAGCGGCGAAAGCGGCGTGGGCAGGTGTGAGCACCAGGTTTCAAAATCTTGCCCGAGCGTCCAGCGTTCAAACCAGTAGATCCCAAAAGCGACATGCGCCACTTCTTCTTCTCCCACGAGGCGTTGCAGGGCTGCACCTTCACGATCACCAGCTTGTTCAAAGCGCTCCGCGAAAAGTGCGGAATGCTCCAAGTTGGCGGCTTCCAGGCCCATGCCCATCAGCGCCACGAATGCGAGCTTGCTCTGGCAGGTGGGCACCCGCTCCCAAAACCAATCTCGAACCTTGAAATCTCCGAGTTGGTGCCCCAGGCGTTGAATGTGCGCGTGGTAGAGCTGCATGTGGCGGATCTCATCCTGACAGATCGCGAGCAATCCCTTTCGGAAGGCCAGCTCCGCGTCGCTGAAAGCTAAGAGAGCCCAGCACATGAGCTCGGCTGCTTGAAGCTCGTGGTGAAAGAAGGTGTGGAGCAGCTTGGCGCGTGCGCTCTTCTCGCTGAGATCTTGAGGAACCCGTGTCCCAGCACTCGCCAGTGTGAGTTCGCTTGGGCGCCCTGGCGAAAGCAAGCGCAGCGGCACGGGAGCTTCGCCCCAGCTTGAAGGCGGGCAATCGGGAGAAAGCTTGTAGGCGAGGCTTTCTGAAAGTACGTAGCGCTTGGCCCAGGATTCGGTGGTCTCCGTGTCCGCCAACATCTAGGTACGCTAGCAATGAAGCCTCCGCTCGTAACCCTGCCCGTGTTTCCTGCGTCCGCGCGCCTGGCTGACTGCTCGCACCGCCCACCTTGTCCCGGATGCCCGCGCTTCGGTGAGGTGGGGCCCGGCAAGGAACGCGTGCTCGCGATCGCGGCGCTCGCCGAGGTCAGCGGTGTCGAAGCTCAGTGGGTGTTCGGTCAGCGTTCGGGCTTTCGGCGGCGAGCCAGGCTGGCCGTACGGGGGCGTGCGGGGAAACCGAAGCTTGGCATCTTTGAAGCGGGAACCCACCGTGTCGTGGATATTCCAGAGTGCGTGATTCACCACCCGGTTATCAATCAGGTGGCTCAGGCAGTGCGGCGTGTCGCCAAACGGTTAGGCACGACGAGCTACAGCGAACAGTCCGGTTTTGGGCTGTTAAGGGGCCTGCAGGTTGCCGTGGAACGCGAGCACAATCGAGCGCAGGTCGTGGCGATCATGAACGACACTCAGATCGACGCGAGCCGCGGATTCTTAGAGGGAATGGTCGAGGAGCTGGGCGAGAAGCTGCATAGCTTGTGGTGGAATGGTAATGCTGAGTCGACGAATCGCATCTTGGGCGATCGTTTCGAGCATGTTCTTGGAGAAGAATTCCTCGTGGAGGTGTTTGGTGGCGCGGAGATATTTCTTGGGCCGGCGGCTTTTGGGCAAAATAGCAGCGAATTGTTCGAGGCTGTGGTGCAGCGTGTGCACGGTTGGGTCCCAAGCGGTGCGTCGGTTGTTGAGTACTACGCGGGAGCCGGAACCTTTGGGCTCGGTTTGTTGGCGAAGGGCAAAAGCGTCGCATTCAACGAACTTCATCCCGGCTCACTCGCTGGCCTGGCGCGGGGGATCGCAAGTTTGCCAGAAGCGGCGCAGGCGCGCGCCCGAGTGAGCGGCGGAGCGGCGGGGGACTACCACGCGCTCTATTCCGGTTCGGATGTGGTGATTGTCGATCCGACTCGGAAAGGGCTGGATGCTGGGCTCTTGGAAGCTTTTGCTGCGGCGCCGCCCGAGCGGCTCATCTACGTGAGTTGCGGCTTTGAAGCGTTCGAACGCGAAGTGCGAGCTCTAGCCTCCGTACTCGCGTTGCGCGAACTCTGGACGTACGATCTTTTCGCCTACACGGAACACACCGAGACGGTTGCGCTCTTCGCACGGCGTTGAATGGGTCATGCGTGGCGCCTGGCTCGAGTGCCTAGTATTTCCACAACTTCAAGGTTTGGTCGCCCGAACTTGAAAGCAGCTCCTGCCCATCTGCAGTGAAGCTGAGTGCGTACACGTTAGCTGTGCCCGTGTGGCTCAACGTCTGAACCAGCTTGAGGGAAGGAGCTTCGCCTTCCGCCTTGAAGATGCGGATCTTCCCATCATAGGACGACGTGAACCATTGATCTGTTATCGAGTTAAAGCGAACTTGGTGGATGCTGTTCGCATAGTGCTCGAAGCTGACGCTGAGCAATGGGGCGTCTACCCGGATCAGCTCCAGCTTTTCCCCGCCCACCGCGAGCAGCTTCTCATCCCCTGAAAAATCGAGCGAGTGCGCGTACTTAGGGGCTGGGACCGAGAACAGCGACTGTTGGGTAGAAAGATCAATCACCTCAACCCGATTGGAGGGATAGTAAATCACAGCCAGAAGCTTGCGCGATGCGGAGAGCGCCCAGTCGTCCACACGTTCCGCAAAGCTGGCAAGTAGCACTGGCGTGAGCGGTGCGGCCACGGCGTCGAGGCGATAGATAACGAGCTCCGATTTCTGCGCAGGGATCTCGGAAAGGGCGGCGCCCAAGAGCAGTTTGTCAGTGGAAAAACGCAGATGATCGGCGCCGACAGCCGAAACCTTCTGCACCGCGGCACCAGTCCTCGCGTTGAGCAGAGTGAGGCCTTCCAGGGTGCCGAGCAGTACGCAGATTTCTCGGGCAGGGCAGTCGTTGTTCGCGGCGGGCCAGAGCGTCGCATCGAAGGCTTCAAACGTTTTCAGGTCGGGGAGTGGTGTTTGTGCCAGCTTCAGCCCGTTCGAGATTTGAAAGAGACGCAGATTAACATCCAACTCGCTAATCACAAATGCAAACTGCCCGTCGTCAGTGATTTGCGCCACCGCAAGGTGGCTTTGCCCTACGCGGAGTGTCTTCCTGGCGGCCCAATTCTTTCGTTGTCCAACCCTCGGCGCAACGGACGTTCGAGCGGGCTCGCTCGAAGCGCGCCAGGGCCACGGCTCAATCATTCGAAAGGCAGCGGTGGGCAGTGAGAAGGCGTTGACTGCCAGAATGGGCTTAGAGCGCTCGGGTGCGACAGTTGTCCCAGTGGAAGTTGGCCGTGGCGTTGGGGAACGTTCGGTCGACGGTGCTCGCACTTTTGCGACAGGCGTTGAAGCGGTGTGAGGGGCCTTGCACGCAGCAAAGCCAAGCATCCACAACCCAGGTGCAAGCCATCCGAATGCCCTTCGTGCCTTACTCATGTGGCCACAGTATCGAGTCTTCCCGGGGCGGGCGTGTTCGCACGCGACAACAGGTATTGGTCCTCTATCTCGCGCAGCCGCAACTGGATAGCCGAGTAGTGGGTTGGTCGTTCTACGACGGAACTAGCCAACAAGGTCGAGAAGCTCAGGGCGTGGAGATTGAGCCTCGGTACACCTCAGGTCTCGAAGCCCTCCGGGATGGTTGGCGGCTGATTGAGTATCCCAGGCTCGAAAACCCCGCACCTGGTCGCGAATATCAGGTGGGCTATCTACAGGCCGAATTCGTATTCGAGAAAATCATCGATAGCAGCGCTCCTTTGCCGGTCGGGGAAGGCGCGTCAGTGTGACGGTAGATCTTCGCCTCACCACGTCCGAGATGGCCAGCTTCGTTACCCAAGGCTACGTGCGCTGCGACGAAATCGTGCCGCCAGACAAAACCGATCAGACGCGCTACATGTTCAAGTTGCGCGTGAACACCCGCGTGAAGCAGGAGCGGCTGTTTAACTACACGGAGCTGTCGGTCATAGAATTGCGAAAGGTCTTTGAAACTCGCCACGCATTTAGCGGCAATGATGAGCGCACAGAAACCCTCAATCGTATTCGCCTGTGGCGTTCCTTAACCGGGGACGCGAGTTGGGATTGCACTTCCTGGTGGAGTCGCATTGAAAATGAGTTGTAGCCTCAGGTGCGGCTATCGATTCCAAAAAACTCTTGAATCGCCGTGAGGATCTTGCCTCGCTCGGTCAGCAATCGTTTCTTTCTAGCTTCGGCGTCCAGATCGTCACGAACGACGTCCAGCTCCACTCGGCGTTGGGCGAGCGCCAGGGAAATCTCGTTGGCGAGCGCAGGGCGTGAGGCCAAGAGGTCTTGGAAGTCGCTCTTGTTGATGCGCACACACATCACGTCGCCGCGGGCACACACGGTAGCTTCGCGTGGAGCACCGGTCATAAGCGCAAACTCACCGAAGAAATCAGGCGCTTTCATGCTCGCCACCACGCGCTCTTGCCCTTCGGCTGAGGCAACGCGCACCTCCACTTCGCCTTCGGCCAAGACGTAGAGGCAATCAGCCGTTTCGCCCTGAACGGCGATGAGTTCGAGTGGCGCAAAGCGCGCGCGACTGGCGTGGCGAGCCAGTGCTTCGATTTCAGCTTCCGAAAGCGAAGCGAAGACACTGACGCTCGTCAAGGCGCGCTGTATTTCGGAGATGAACCGCGATTCCTTGCGCCGCGTTCGGGCTTGGTTCTCTTGCGATAAAAAGATAGCGGATGCCGGCAGCGCGAGCGGGATGTTGGCGCGCGTGAGTGCCGCGAAGATGCGCTCACGTACCCACGAACTCACGAGCTCCTCGTTGGCAATGTCGGTCAGCCAGAAACGCACCGTGTAGTAAGCAAAGCTATCGCGATTCTCCTTGGCCAGATCCGTGCAAATGCAGTGGGGCACGGGCTCCTTCGCCACGCCCTGGATCGGGGATGTCGCCAGCGCCTGATCGACGGTGTGGATCACTGCGCTCGGCGGGTGGCGAAAATCCACATTGAAGTTGACTTGAACGCGGTGCTGAAGTGGGGCGTGAGCGCGTTTCCCCAGGAGCTTGATAGTTTGATTGAGCAGCTGACTATTCGGGACGAGCAGCGTGTCCCAGTCGCGGGTTTCAATGACGGTGTGCCGCCAGCGTACCTGCTTGACCTGACCTTGCTGCTTGTTTTCGAGCTCGATCCAGTCCCCCTCGTTGATGGAATCATCGATCTGAAGGGCCAGCCCACCTATGACATTGCCGAGCGTTGATTGAAGCGAGAGGCCAATCACCGCGGTCACCACGGCGCTGGTGGCGACAATGCTCGCGATATTGAAATCGGCCCTGTGCATCACCCACACCAGGGCCACGGTGTACGCGCCCGCAACCGAGAGATCGTGCAGGATATCGGGAAGCTTCAGGCGTGAAGCGGGGAGGGCAACATCAAAGATGAGGAGGGCAGCGAGGTTGATGATCAGGAGCAGTTCCAAGAGTTCTGCGGCGATCCCCAAGCCACGCGCGAAACTTCCCAACGTTACAGCGCTGAAAGTGGCGAGCGTGAGGCTCAGCAGCAGGTACGGCACGAACAAAAGCACGCTGCGGCGCAGGCGCTTGCGCGCCGTGTAACCCGTCACCCAGACCAGCACTCCAACGCTCACGAGCGCGGCGAAGATTGGAACGACCCAACGAAACCCAAGCATCCCCTCAGACATACCAAGCAGGCGCTGCTTCAGGTGAACGAAGCCGCGTCCGGGCGTTCGGCCAATGGGGATCTCGTTGGAACTGGGGCGTTCGTTGGAAAATGCGCGGCGGACACCGGAGGAGCCCCGCAAGGCCTTGAAAAAATTCCCCTGAAGATGATACTTTGCAGTCTGCTCGCATGTCTGGAAGGCCGTTCATGGCTCGTTTAACCGCACGGCTGCTCGTCGTGCTGGCGGTCGGGCTCTGGTCCGCCCCTGGCGCAGCTGCGGAACCCAAGGCTTTCACTCTAGGCCAGCCTGCAGCTGAGGCGCACCTGGCTTACGGCGCGTACACCGGCGATGGGAAAGCGAACCCCTACGGTTTTGGTTTGGGCCTGCGCGGCGGCGTCACGCTGCCCGAAAATCTCTACCTGGGGGGCTTGCTTGAATACTACTTCGGCTCAAGCGAGACGCACAGCGACGGGTTCTTCGACAGCATCAGAAGCAGTGCCAACTTCTGGCTGCTGCAGGCTGAGCCGGGGTACGACTTTGCAATCTCAGATGATGTAGTGCTGCGCCCTCAACTCAATCTTGGATTTGCTTACGCCCACCGCAAGGATTGCATCGACGACGTTTGCGACCGCCAAAGCGATGCGAATCTGTCCCTGGCCCCAGCGGGAACCTTGCTGTATCGCGGCGACGG
>CAZSUA010000008.1:0-16038 GCA_964609655.1 uncultured Polyangiaceae bacterium
ACGTGGCGCATTGCGAGCCGGCAAATGCCCAGTGCGCGCAAGGTGGGAATGTATTTCGTGTGCCGAAAGCCGGCATAGATCCTTCCCAAGTTCAGTGAAAGTGAGCTGACCCTTACCCACAACTTTCAGCTCTCGCCGAAGCATTCCGAGCGTTCGCGGGTCGGCTACGACGACGCAATGCGGCACTCCTTGCTGACGCGCGAAGTCCGCAGCTCGCACTGCGATCTGACGAGCAAAACGCCTGCCCGACTGTTCCTCACGGCGCTCACGCGCCTCATCCGATCCCGAACTGACGACGCGCTTCTGTCCCCGAACTTCGCCCTGCTGCGACGGCTTTTCAGCAGACGACGCAGGCATCTTCGCTGGATTTTCCAGCACCCCACACTCAAGCAGTGCCGGCCCGCCGTTCACTTCCGGCGGGCTGGCCCACTGAAGGGCAAAAAAACGGGCTCGAGCACCATCTGCAATGACGACACATTGATTCGGCATGCGACTTTCTCCCTGTAGAAGCCAACTAACCAAAACCATATCCCAATCTATCTCGCCCGTCCACCACTTCTCTCTTCGGTTAACATCACAGAGATCGGGCGACGGTATGTTTCGGCTAGGAAACGCAGATGCAGGTTTTCTAGCGGAAGTTTTGCTTTGTGAATTCGACATGGGAATAGGTTTCCTTCAGCAACGGTTCAGGGCATCACTCGAATCGATCGCACACGCACGCACACACACGCAGAAAATGCACATTTCTTGGATGAGTAAATGTTTCCGCTTGGTGACGTGGGGTTGGTGCAAGGCTCTCGCAAGCCTCACGGATGCAGGCGTTTGTAAACACTCTGGTTTGTGGATTTGTGGGATGTTCAGCTTTCCAAGGACCTCCCCGGTGTTACACTCAGCCCCCTTACGGCGTTTCTTTGGGGTTACTGGCCGGTTTTGGCTGCGTAGTGGGCACATTTTGGGGCGCACTTTTTGTCCTGAATCTGAGGAGGCTCGGTCTTCATGAAATCCGTAACGACCAGTGTTTTGGGCTTGAGCGAGTCTTCGGAGCTGCCGCTTCAGGCGATGCCGAGCGGAATATATCTGCGGCCTTCAACGGCTGCGTCCGGAGTGCTGATGGCGTCCCTGTTTCTTGATTCGGCGGTGCCCATTGCCGTGGAGGCTGTTTCCGGTTTGCTAATTCGGATCAATGTTGCGTTCGAGCAACTTTCCGGGGTTCGAGCAGAGCTCCTGGAAGGTAGATGCTTGGCGGCCTTGTTGACGGGTGATGCACGCGATCGGTTGCGCTTGGTGCGTGAAGAGTGTCTGGCCGGTCGCGATCAAAGTGGAGTCGAGATGGAGCTGATCGATTCGAATCGCGTTTCTCACGCCTTGCTGCTGACGGGGTCTCTGCTCACTGATGTTGATGGCGAAGCGTTAGCCATAAGTTATCAGTTTCAGGATGTGGGGGCTCTGCGCGCTCAGCTGGATGGCGTGCAAGCGAAGGTGCGTGCGCTCGAAATCCAGGCGGCAACAGACCGCACGCTCCTGGAGCGGGCTCGGGAGGCGACGGGTCGCGCCGCCGGCAAGGTACAACGGCTGGAAAGCTGGCTCATCGCGCAACAACGCATCAGTCATTTGCTGAGTGAGGCTGCCCGTGGGGAAGATGTTGTCCTTGGCGTGCTAGCGATTCTGTGTCCAGTCGCGGGGTTCAAGTCCGGAGAATTTTGGCGCGTCGAAGCCGGGCATGAGGGCCCGGAGGCCGTGCAGAACGCCGTTTGGACTCAGGGCGCGGCAGGCCAGGGGGGCGAAACTCCACGGCGAAGTGCGCTCGGTGACAACAGGCGCGCTTTGCACGAACTTCTAAAGCTGAGCGAAGCGCCGGGAGAGGCGGGCGTGGGGCGAGTTTTTCTCATCGAGGTCAGAACGCGTGCGCACCTCTGGGGAGTGCTGCGCTTTTCCGGTCTGAAGCACGACCTCGATTCCAGCCTGGGGCGGGCCTTGGCGCAGGTTGGGCTGCAGCTTGCTCAGTTTTTAACGGCGGACGCGGACTGCGGGCAGGTCCGTTTCGGTGCAGGCAGCTTGGGGTAGTTGCACGAATCAAGCTGCTTCGTGGGAGGGGAAAAGGGGAATAACGGCGAGCCACGCCGTGTTTCGATTTCCGAGCTTGGCTTCCAAGCTTGGCTTCCGAGGTTTGGCTTGCGGGTCTTCGGTCTCGCGTTATTGATGCTGTCAGGAGTAAGTCTAGAATGCTGAGAGTTGGTCGGTCGTTGCCGTTGTTGTGTTTCGGATTGTTGGTGGCGTGCGCTTCATCGAGAGCGCCCACGGCTGAGCCGAAGAGTCGAGCTGAGTTAGGGGGCATTCAGCCTGGTGTCACCCAACAATCCTCGGGCGAGCTCGCCACGGTCGCGGATGTGGTCGAACGAGTGTTGCCGTCGGTGGTGAGCGTGACGGCCAGCAAAGTAGTTCGCGGTGATGAGCACCCCTATATGAATGATCCGTTCTTCCGGCGCTTTTTTGGCCCCGGGCAGAACAAGGACGAACGCCAGCAGGGGCTTGGATCCGGTGTCGTCGTCGGAGAAGGCTTGATCCTCACGAACAACCACGTCGTGGAGGGTGCCTCAGAGATCAAAATAGCTTCGCTTTCGAAGCGAGAATATGCGGTTGAAGTGGTGGGAACCGATCCAAAGAGCGACGTTGCCGTCTTGAGAGTGAAAGGCAAGTCGGATGGGTTGATCCCTGTCAGCTTCGGAGATTCATCCAGCCTGCGTCTCGGAGATGTGGTGTTGGCAATTGGTAACCCATTTGGCCTAGGCCAAACGGTGACCAAGGGCATCGTTTCGGCAAAGGGCCGCGCCGATCTCGGAATCGTAGAGTTTGAAGATTTCATCCAGACGGATGCGGCCATCAATCCAGGTAACTCAGGCGGAGCGCTGGTGAACGCGCGCGGGCAGCTCGTGGGTATCAACACCGCGATCCTCTCGAGGAGTGGCGGCAGCGTGGGCATTGGTTTCGCGATCCCGAGCAGCATGGCCAAGCCCATCATGGATAGCTTGATTGCGAAGGGGCGCGTTGTGCGCGGGTATCTGGGCGTGCTGTTGCAGGACGTGAATCGCGATCTCGCCGAGGCGATGAGCCTGAAGACAACAGCCGGTGTGCTGATTTCCGACGTCGTTGGGGGCGGGCCGGCAGATAGGGCAGGAATCCAGCGCGGCGACGTGATCGTCGAGGTGAACGGAAAGAGCGTCACCTCAGCGGGTCAGTTGCGGAACGCGGTCGCCGCGTCCAGTGCCGGCAGCAGCGCGAGCCTCATGGCCATACGAAAAGGCGAACGGAAGCAGTTCAGCGTGAAGTTAGATGAACGTCCTTCCGATTCAGCCATGTCGTCCCAGCTTGGCAAAGGGCAGGGCGCCGAGGCGGAAGCTGCGAACGGCCTACGCCTCCAGACGCTCGGCCAGGAGGAGCGCGAGCAGCTGAATGTTCCGGCAAGCGTGAAGGGCGGTGTGCTCGTGCGGGAAGTGGCTAATGGCAGCAATGCTCAGCAAGCGGGCCTCACAGCTGGAGACGTCATCATCGAAGCGGCCGGGCGGCCCGTAGCGTCGGCGGAAGAGCTTCGTAAGAGTCTCGCAGGGAAGGGCAAGTTGGCCCTGCTCGTGTGGCGCAACGGGGGCACACGGTTCGTGGTGATGGTGCGCTAGCGAAGGCTCGCTGGCCGTCGAGGCCGCCGTAAGTCTTGTGATGTGCTGCGAGCTGGCTTGTCGAGTGCTTGGATTTCCAATATCCCTCAACCGAGAGGGACACCAACGATGACCGTGACACAGGCTGTTCAGGCAACCACAGATTCTTCCGCGCCGCCTGCGGCGTCGCTGCCCAAGCTGGCCGCCTGGATCGGCGGGGGGCTCGGGACGATTGCCGTGCTGTTGGGCGCCTACACGACCGCTCTTGCGGCGCTCACCCAAGCGAAAGAAGCCACCGAGCAGGCACTCACGGCGAACAAGAAAGCGAGCACCGCCAACGACCGGGCTGGGCGCGCGGAGCCTCTCACAGAAGCCAGCTACGAAAGACTTGCGAACGCCATCAATCAGCAGGCGCGTGAGCTTGCGACGGCGCAGCAGAGCATTGATCTTCTGGTGGCCTACATCCGGATGCAATCACGGACGGGAACCGTGCCTGTCGCAGTTGCAGAAAATCCGGGAGCACCAGCGGCCGCGGTGCCCACTACCCCGCGTGCGGCGCTAAGCGCAATGAGTGCGCAACCTAAGCCGAGGCCAGCAGCCGCGCTCCCAGCCTTCAGCGCGATTCGCAGGGAAGCGGCAAGTGCAGCGAAGCCTCCAGCGGCGCCAGCTGAACGTTAAGCCGTGAGCTGAGCTTAGCTCATAGCTTGAATTCGTAGACCAGGAACGAACGCCCCGAGTTCTTAAAGTCACGCTCAGGGAGTCGACGAAATCCGACACGCTCGTACAAGCGTTGCGCCTCCACCATCGTGGGCTGTGTCCACAGCAGCATTCGCCGGCAGCCAGCGCAGCGAGCCACGTCGAGCGCGCGTTCCACCAGTGAGCGTCCGACGCCAACTCCTCGCTGTTCGGGCGCCACCGCCAGGAGGTGCAGCTCCGCTTCATCCGGCCCGGCCATTCGCCTTCCTGGCGAGTCGGAGGGCACCACAATTACCATGCCGAGGAGCGCATCCTCGTCGCGCCCGCGTGCCAGCAGCACCTCCCCGCGTTGTCGCACGGCCCGAGCGTTCAACAAGGTGGGCGCCAGCTCGGGTGCCGTGAATCCGCCCGAGACGTAGACCGAATCGAGTAAGGCCTCGATCTCGGCGTCGGATGCCGCATCGTCTGGACTCGGAGCAATCTTGAGGAACTCCATCCCGACCCGCTAGCGCAACCGGGAGGTCCGCGCTACAGGACGCGCCCGGCTGGACCCCACAAAGCCGGGCTAAAGCTGCCGGAGCCCCTGATGTTTTCGCCTACCGACGATGTTCGCATTGAAAGCCTGAACCCCTTGCTGCCTCCGGCAATCCTGATGGAGGAGTTGCCGCTCGGCGAGGCGCAAGCGAGCCTCGTGGCGCGGAGTCGAAGCGATGCGGCGAAGATCATTCAACGCACCGATGATCGCTTGCTCGTGGTGATCGGTCCTTGCTCGATACACGATCCCGAGGCTGGCCTCGACTACGCCGAACGCCTCGCCCGGGCGCAGGCGCGTACGAAGGATGACCTCTTGATCGTCATGCGCACATACTTTGAGAAGCCGCGCACGACCGTGGGTTGGAAGGGCTTGATCAACGATCCGGATTTGGATGGCAGCTTTCGAATCAACCGCGGGCTGCGCGTAGCGCGGAAATTTCTGCTGGATGTCTTGGACATCGGATTGCCAACGGGCACCGAATTTCTCGATCCGATTTCGCCGCAGTTCATGGCAGATCTAGTGTCTTGGGGAGCGATTGGGGCGCGCACCACGGAAAGCCAAGTGCATCGAGAATTGGCGAGTGGCTTGTCGATGCCGGTGGGCTTCAAGAATGGCACGGGCGGCACCGTGCAGATCGCGGTGGATGCCATTCGTTCGGCCGCGGCGCCCCATCGCTTCTTGTCAGTGACCAAGCAGGGCCTGGCTGCCATCGTGAGCACGCGCGGCAATCCGAACTGTCATGTCATCTTGCGCGGCGGCAATAATGGGCCCAATTATTCGGAAGAAGCCGTCAATAAGGCCTGCGCGGACCTCAAGCAGGCGGGGCTGGATGCGGGAGTGATGGTGGATTGCAGCCATGCCAACAGCAACAAGGATTGTTCCCGTCAGCTGATCGTGGCCGAAGCGCTCGCCGAGCAAGTGAGCCACGGAACGAACGTGTTCGGAATCATGATCGAGAGCTTCATTGAAGCGGGCCGCCAGGAGATGCTTGAGAAGAGTCAGCTTGAGTACGGTAAGAGCATCACGGATGGTTGTATCAGTTGGGAGCAGACGGAGCCCGTGCTGGAGAATCTTGCACGGGCCGTGCGGGCTCGGCGCGCACGCGGCTGAACTCACTTAGCGCTGTCCGAGTGTCGTAGCGATGCGACCTTGGTGGTGGATCTCTGCCACCCGCATCCCGGACGCTTCCTTTGATGTGGTGTTGTGTCGGCTTGGTCTGATGTACATGCCGCATCCATTGACCGCGCTGCGCGAGTGGCGCCGCCCCCTCAGATCCGCCGACGCGCGCAACTTTCGTCTCCCGTCTCGCGCAACTCGGACCGTTTAGCCTGGGCGGTGCTGGGGTGCTCGAAGACGTCTTCCGTCAAGCCGGCTTCGGCAACCCCGAGGTTCGCGCTGTGGCCGTGCCCCTCAGAATGGCCAGCGCCGCCGAATACGTGCGCGTGGCCCGAGAAGCTTTCGGTGCATTCAATGCCATGATGGCTCACTTGCCCCCTGAAGAACGCGATTCCGTGTGGAACGAAGTAGAAGGATCAAGCGCGGTGACAAAATGATGCGGGGCATGGTGCGGCGCTACACGCCTCGCCGACCTATCACCCGCTCGGGAACATTCTATGCACTCTTTGGGTTCGAAGCAGTATTTCGGGGGGGAGCCGAACCCGTCGTTGTGATGAAAAATGCGAGTGGCGTTGAGATCAATTTGATCTGCAACGGCAATCAAGGAAATAGCGCCACGAACGTCTTGATGGACATTCCGGAGAAGCACGCCGGGTACACGCACGTCGCACTGGGCGTTGAGTCGATTGAAGAAACCGTGGTGGAGCTCAATCGCTTGAATATCCCGATCACGGGAGGGCCTATGCAGCTTGGCGCCGGGATTTCGCTGTTTGTGCTGGATCCGGACCGGAATGTTGTGGAGCTGCGGAGAAGCTGAGCAAGGGTTAATCCCTGTTGGCATTGGTGTGTACCAGCGTCGGCGTCGCGAGGATATTTATAATTGAAACGTGAATCTGCAACGAGCAGTCACAGATGAATAATTGACTATGAGCGCGGCCGGTGAAAATTGGCGACGATTCGTTGGAGGTGCAGGCAACCTGCGGATAAGAGCCCGTAGCGCAAATACTCCTCGAACTCACGCACTATGAACTTCGGGAGACCCCCATGCTCGGCGAGGTCTTCCAGCAGCGACAGCGAGTGATTCAAGACGTGTGGGCCCGGCTGGATGCTCACCCCGCGGCCAAGGGTCGTGAAATAGATCGTGAACATCCGCGGTGAAGCGATGAGCTGATGTCGATGCAAGAGCTCGGCGAGGTCAGCGATGCTGCTCGTACAGATGCACGTGCACCCTACCGAGGTTCTATCGCGCGGACGTTCTTCGTCTCCTCCGCGTAGTCGAGGATTTTGGTATCTCGCGTGATCAGCACAGCTTTGAGATACCGGGCTGTGGCGACGATCATACGATCGGCAGGATCGCCGTGAAAAAGAGGTAGTTCGGCAGCGTCGACCGCGATTGACGGCTCGAGGGGAAACACGATGACGCGGCTGGCGTGCACTGCGTCCGTGACCCATGACAGCGTGGGTGCATTGAGCTTCAGGGCTCCTTTAGTGGCGAGCATGGCGATCTCCCACACAGTGACCGCAGCAAGGTAGAGTGCGTCGGCTGCAGCGGCGGCGTCGATGCGTCTCAGAATGCGCGGAGCAAAGCGATCTCCAGCCACCAGCATCGTCCAAACATGCGTGTCCAGGACCAAACGATCATCGATTGCCATCGGCGTCCCAGCGCTCGTTCGTCGAGAGAAGGTCGGCGGTAGGGGCCGACAGCAGGATGGTTCCCTTCATGCATCCGTGCACGGTGCGCGGCGCTTTCCGCGCGCGCTCTGCCGCAACCAGTTTTGCAACGGGCTTGCCGTGCTTCGTGATGACGATCTCTTCCCCCGTCGATGCAACCCGATCCATCAGATTGAGGCATGTTGCCTTGAACTTCCCAGCCGGAATCAACATATGACCACTTTAGCATGGTTATATTGAGTGCGCCAAGACCAACCCGTTCCACGGCTCTCGCGTCAGGCGCGAAGGCGGTGCCCTGGCGTGAGTTTCTTGTGCTCATCTGACGCCGCAACTTTCGCTGTGGGTTTGCCTGGCGCGGCCAAGGGCAAGCTCTAACGGAGACCCATGTTTTCATCGCAACACCTTCCGCGTGCCATTGTTGGTTCCCTTTCGATCGTCGCCGGGTCCCTCGGATGTTCCGGTCCGTCTGAAGTCACGGGGGCGAGGGAGGCGCAGGCCCGTTTTCAGCCCTCACAGAGGCAGAGTTCGCTTGCATCGGCCCGATCGTCGGGGAGTCGTCTGGAACGCCGCCCACGTTGATCGGTAAGTTTGGCGCAGAGTTCAAGGGAGTTTCATTTGGCGACGGCACCTCCCCAGCGAACACTCTCCGCAAGAAAGTCCCGGTAACGTTTGCCCAGAGCACACCAGATTTCTCCCTGGGGGACGCCTGGGTCTTTCGCTCATCAGCTCAATCCGAGAATGTCTTCCACTATACGATCCGCGTCACCTATCTGGGAAATGAGCCACGCTGGTACGCCAAACTTGAATCCTTGCGTTTCATCGACACGAATGGGCAAGTTCTGGTTACCAGTAGCCTCGCGTACCTGGACAACGTCTCGGGAAGCGCCGTTTCCCTGTTCAGGATCGCCAAGGGTGAAATGGCTGAAGCGGTGGGCCTTGAGAGCGCCTTTGACGTCTACAGCCAAATTGCGGCGATCGAGGTCGGCGCCGTCGATCCAGGTTCTTCCAGTGTGTCTCCAGGCTTCAAAGCCAGCATCGCGGCCACCGATCTCTGCAAAACAAATAAGGGTTTTGTGGTCAGCTTGGTGAACCGAGGAGCACAGACGGCCGGCGTTTCCGACCTGCACCGGTACCTCCTATCGGACGGCGAGGGGCCGGTGGCTGTTGGGTTTCTCCAGCGCTTGCTCCCCCTCGACAAGTCGACCGGCGTCAAGCCCAACGAACGCTCCATCTTGGCGGAAGAAGCTGTGTTCTCCGATGGGCGAGCCGATAGAGCCACCATTTTCAGCGTTTCCTACGACGGAAGCATCGGTTCTTTCGAGTCACCACCACAGGCTTCGTTCTCGACCGCAGGCAACGTCGCTCTGCAAATCCGAAGGCAGGCCGCTCAAGATTTCAAGCGAGAACAATTCAAGCTCTGGTACTTGTTCAGGTCGAGACGGCCGCCACCAGGGCAGGCGAACTCGACCGCTCTCCAATCGCATCGAGGGCACTATACCGGACCGATTCGTCCGGATCGCGGTAGAGATGGGCGAGAACCTGGTCGGCTCCGGGATCTGAGATGCGACGGACCGCCTGGGCTACCCCAGCGCGAACCCGGGGATCCTCACTGGACTGGTACGCACTAATAGTGTCAAGGGTCCGCGTGTCGCCGGCATTTCCGAGTGAGGTCAAGACGATTGCCTGCGAGACTGGGTCAGCCGTACCGGAAAGCTGGTCCACTAGATCTCGGCACTTGGCTCCGAACCACAGCATCTTACGGTAGGCATTGGCTGCGGGCTCAGGGTTCCAGCGGGTGTCAGCCCTGGAAGTGATCTCCTAGAGGGCGCCAACCGTCTTTCGCTGCCTACGGCGAAGGACCTCAAGTGGCTCGAAAAACTTCCGGATCTGATCCCCACTTTGCCTGATGCTCAGTGAAACACTCGCAAGAGCGAAGGCTCCACGTTCATGGTGCGCTAGCGAGGAAGTTGAAGTCGCCGAGCCCGAGGTCGCTTAAGTGGACAGGTTGCATCTTATTCGATGCTGATGCCTATTTCCCTCACTGATCGACGCCGTTGGTTGGTTTTTGGGCGTTTCGCTGGGAATTCCCGCTAGGCTAATGCTCTTCTTCTTGGAGGAGCCTGGCATGCCCGCGAATTACCTGATGAACACCTACCGCCCGCAACCCGTGGCGTTCGCTCACGGTGAGGGCGCGTGGCTCTGGGACACGGAGGGCAAGCGCTATCTCGACGCGCTCGCAGGTATCGCAGTCAACGGCTTGGGACATGCGCATCCGGTGCTCACGCGAGCGATTGCTGAGCAAGCCGGTCGTTTGATCCATAGCTCCAACCTGTTTACTGTCCCCGAACAGGCCAAGCTGGCCGAACGGATCTCCCAGCTTGCCGGGATGGATAACGCCTTCTTTTGCAACTCGGGTGCGGAGGCCAATGAATGTGCAATCAAGCTTGCGCGCTTGTATGGGCATCAACAGGGCATTGAGAACGCCACCATCATAGTGATGGAAAAGGCCTGGCACGGTCGCTCGCTGGCCACGCTCTCCGCAACCGCCTCGGTCAAGGCCCGTGCCGGCTTTGAGCCGCTGCTTGGCGGGTTTCTCCGCGTACCCTACAACAATCTTGCCGTCATCGAGAAAGCCGCAGAAACGAACGCTTCGGTCGTTGCCGTTTTGCTCGAAGTGCTGCAAGGGGAAGGTGGCATCAACCTGGCCGACGCAGATTATCTGCGCGACCTACGAGCACTCTGTGATCGCAAAGGATGGCTCTTCATGGTGGATGAGGTGCAGAGCGGGATCGGTCGCACCGGCAAGTGGTTCGCGCACCAGTGGGCGGGAGTCGTGCCCGATGTGATGTCGCTCGCCAAGGGGCTCGGCTCGGGCGTGCCCATCGGCGGCTGCCTAGCTCGGGGCTCGGCAGCCCAGGTTTTCAAGCCTGGTAATCATGGTTCAACCTTTGGCGGAGGTCAGCTGGTGTCAGTTGCAGCGCTGACCACGCTTGATGTGATCGAGAGGGACGGCCTCATCCCCCATGCGGGTCGCATGGGGGAGCTAGTGATGGCGGGCTTGCGCTCGGAGTTTGCCGGCGTTGCGGGGGTTGTCGAAGTGCGCGGCACCGGGCTCATGATAGGTGTGGAACTCGACCGACCTTGCGGCGAGTTGGTGACGCTCGCGCTCGAGGCCGGGCTGGTGATCAGCGTAACCTCGGAGAAGGTAGTGCGCCTCTTGCCACCGCTTATTATCGATGAAGCTCAGGCGCGCCAGATTGTTGCGCTGCTGGCGCCGGTGGTGAGGCACTTCCTTGGGGCTTGTGCCAATCCCGCAGGCTCGCGTTAGCCAATCTCACGGCGGGACTACAATCAATTTGAATTCTGCCGAAATCACCTTGGAAGGCGCGACGCGCATGCGTTCGGGAGCTCTACGCCTTCGGCGCGGGATCGAGGTAGCGGGCAATTTCTGATGCGAACGAGCTGAGCGCTGCCAGCCCTTCGGGCAATTCCGCCCAGATGCGGTCCATATCTACGGAGCCGTACCCATGGGCTAGTCGATTGCGCAGGGCGGCCATATTCGCCAACCCAGATGCGAGCGGTGGCTCAATGACTCCGTGCTCCGCCAACATTGCGAAACTCTCCGCATAGGAGGCAGGCACGCCCCATCCTTCAGCTGACTCGATGTGCAACGCGATATCCAGAGCGTCCTGAACGGCTACAAGCAAGCTCATCCCGATGGCATCCTGTCGATCGACGTCCGCCCTGAACACCCCAACGTCGTCGGGGCGGCGCCGACCCATCCGGGCTACTTGCTCTCGCAGCGACGAAAGCTTCCGGAACACGACGTCTCTGTCGATCAAGACACCACACCCCGCTGCTCAGCCGCGAGAACTCGACGGAAGGTTTCCGATGCGCGCTCGAAGGCCGGCGCGAAATCCAAATACTCAGCTATGGAATCGGCAGCAAAGCGTGAAGCTGAAAACGGATAAGTCTCCATCAATACGCGCCCGTAGCGCACCACCTGCCAACGCACGAGGGTCGAAGCTCGATCCAGCCGCACGAGATCTACCTCGCGGCCGCACACCCGAGCCAATTCCGCCTGCAGCGCGAGCTCCTCGGACAGAGACAAGCTCGAATCCATGGGAAAGATCCCGATATCGACATCACTGTCGGCCCGAAGCGCGCCCTTTGCGGCTGAGCCAAAGAGCATCGCGAAGCGAAGCGGGGGGCCGTCCTTCAAAGCGGCCACCAACTGCTCCAGGGAAACCTCCGGTGCCACCATCGTTGATGCTCCAGAATACGCCTCCCGCGTAAGATCGGCCAGCAAATTTTCGGCCTTTGCACGAGGCGTCTGTTCGCGTTGGCAGGCCATCCAGCCGAAGGCGCTCTGCAGCCTCCGAACCAAGTCACCGAAGCCCAGGCAGTGGTGAACACGAGCGACTGCGGAGCTCAAAAGCCAGCAGATACCGGCGCAAACAGATCTGCGCCCAAGAGGTGCTCACCTCCGACGAGGTAAGCGCCCCAAGGGCAACCACAGCCCAGATTCAGAAGCTCAGCTGAACCCAAACCTCAGCTGTCCGAACAAAACCGGTGGTGGCGCGGGCGGAGGCTGAGGAGCAAGCCCAAGTTTGGCGAGCAGCGAAGTGGCAGCTTGTTCGGTGGTGGCGGTTTCGAGCCAGCGCATGGGTCCGCCGCAGCGGACACAAGTATCGAGAACTGCGCGGAACACATGAGCCAAGAGCCAGGCCCTTCTGGGCGAAACTTGGAGTGGCTTGGCACAGTCGTCTGGTTGACGATGGCATTAATGAAGAGTTTGGCGCGCATGGCGTGAACCAGAGTCCTATCAGGCCTGACAGCGAGCGCGCAGATGTCCGTTCGTTCATCCGCAGAGTCGGACGAATGGCGCCTGCGAACGAGCGCGGCGATGCGTTGTCCGCCGCTGAGCGGATGCTGCTCGTTGTAGTCTCCCACCTTGCGCCACAAGGAGTCACCTGCTGGCGGGTAGACTCTAGAAGCTTGATCACTTCGGCTTCGTGGGGATGGCCGGGATGAATTTCGATCAAGCAAGTTGGCGCGTTCGCGGCCAAAACACAGCTGTCAAGCTTGTTGGATGAGGTAGAAAATGGAGTCGTCGTTCGGATCACCCGTCATGGCACTCCCATTGCCGAGCTGCGGCCTCTACGCAAAGCCGAGCGACCGCGCTTTGGGTCTGCCAAGGGCAAGGGCTTCAAGCTCGACGCTGACTTTGACGACACCCTCGGCGATTTCGAGGAGTACGTGCCTTGATGCTGCTGCTCGAGATCCACACGGTCTTGTGGTTTCTCCAAGGTGCGAAGGAGACGGAGCCTGTACGCAGGCTCATTGAAGCCGCGAGCAACACGGTCAGTGTGGTCTCGCTCTGGGAGGCGGCCATCAAGGTGAGCGTGGGTAAGCTGAGACTTCCCTATGCCATTGAGCGCCTCCCCGAGCTCTGCGCCCGGAATAGCTTTGAGCTGCTGACGCCAGAGGCAACCGACGTCGTTGGTGTCGCTAAGCTCCCCTGGCACCATCGAGACCCGTTCGATCGCCTGCTCGCGGTTCAATGCCTAACGCGGGGGCTCACTCTCGTGAGTCGGGACGCACAGTTCGACCAGTACGGAGTCAAGCGGCGGTGGAGTTCGACGGCGCGCGGGCGGACTTTCGCCTATTCGCCGCCACCGGGCTTTGGTGTCCAGCTCCTGCGCCTGCGCAACCCCGCCTGGTTTTAGTTGGCGCTGTCGGAGCAGAGCTTGGGCGGCTCGTCGTCTTGCATCGCCGGGTCGAGGGAGCGGCTTGCAGGAGAGAGCTACGAGTTGCGAGTGGCCGCAGCTACGGCAAACGAGGTGCAAGCAACCTGCGGATAAGAGCCCGCAGCGCAAGTACTCCTCGAACTCACGCACCACGAACTTCGGAAGGCCGCCATGCTCGGCGAGGTCTTCCAGCACCTGGGGTCAATGGGCTTGGACAGCTTGGTAGAGCGTCGGTAAGCTGTTCTTCTCCCCGCCGGGGACGTAATTGCTTCTTGGATTTTCACCCCAACCAGCGTCGCTCCGTCATGCGACGAGGCGATGCCACTGAGGGACGGTTGGTGAACGCTCGGTGCGCCGAGTTGCGAAAGTTTACACAGCAGCTAGACTGTCTAGACCGCACATGGAAAAGCAAAAAAGCCGCACCTGGCAGCTTCAAGTAGCTAAGAATCGATTTAGTGAGGTGGTGGCGGAATCTGCCAAGGGGCCGCAGATAGTAACACGCCACGGCGAGGAAGCTGCCGTTGTGATCGGTATCGATGCGTACCGTGCCCTGATAGGAAAGAAGACACCCACTCAATCTTTCACGCAGTTTCTGCTCAACGCACCCAAGGCTCCGTTGGGGCTCGAAGTTGCTCGCGATAAGAGCTCGGGGCGGAAAGTGGAGTTCAAGTGAGGTATCTTTTGGACACCTGCGTGGTTTCGGAGTTCACGAAGCCGCAACCGAATCTTCGCGTGACAGACTGGCTGGGTGCTGTTGACGAGCGCTCCCTTGGGATGAGTGTCCTCACGCTCGGCGAGCTTGAGAAAGGGATCGGGCGCTTGAGTCCTGGGAAGCGTCGCTCAGCGTTGCGTGCGTGGCTCGAGACCTTGAAAGTGACCTCGATCAGAAGCTACTTGAGGTCACGTCGGAAATAGCCTGCGAATGGGGACGTATCACAGCCGAAGCGGAACAGCGTGGTGAGTCCGTGCCGGCGATCGATGGCTTGATTGCTGCCACCGCGCGGGTTCACCGCTTGACACTGGTGACCCGCAATACGGTCGACATGCGACGTACCAAGGTGCAATTGTTGGATCCCTGGGTTGGTTGAAATCGGTGCTGGGCTTAGCGCGCACGCTCGAGCACAGCACTGCCCGTCGTCGAAAGTTCGAGTGTTTCGACGGCGTGACCAGTCACCGCGTCGACGTACGAAAGGCCCACCAAGTCCAAATGTTGCGGGGCTCGCGAGAAATTCTCGATGAACACATACTCGTGTTCTGCCCCAACTCGTTTTTGAGCGGAGACGCCATTCGGGAGAACGATTGGCAGCGCCGACTCGATTTCCAGCGTCTGCCTGAGAGAGGCGTAAAACGGTGTCAAGCAGGCGCGCGGGAGGCGGGCGCCTAAAAAGTACGCTTGCCCTTGTCCGAATGAGTGCCGCGTGATGGCAGGCCTGCCGGCGTAGAAGTCTGTGGTGAAAGTGGCCAGCACTTCGGCGCCACGCAGATGCAGCAGGGAACGCACGTCGAGCGTTTCGAAGGTTCCGATCAAGCCCAGAACATTGTTTGGAGAAAATTCGATCGCGTTCTTTTCAAGCGGGGATGCTGGATCCATGCAGTCGAATTCTTCTTCCCAGATCCCGAAAAGGTCCATCAGTCCGCCACCGGGCCAGCCACCGGCAAAGCAGCGATTGTGTTCGTCACAGATGGCGGTGCAATTCGTGGCGACGAGCGTGCCACCCCCAGCAACATAGCGCTTCAGATTCTCGGCAACGCCGGGCTTGAGTAGCCAAAGTTGCGGCAAGACCACGAGCTGATAGCTGCTCAAGTCGCGCAAGCTGTCGACAATATCCACGGTAACGCTGCGATCCCAAAAAGCGGAATAGTGGTCCCGAAAGACGCGGACATAGGCGTCATTTTGGCTTGGGGCACCACTCGATGCTTCAAAGCCCCAGCGTGCTTCTTGCTCATAAACGAGGGCAACCTGCGCTTTGACTTCGCTGCCCAAGATCTTCCCCAAGAAGCCATATTCGGAGCCAAGAGCCGCCACCGTCTTGAACACGCGCGTGTTTTCATGGCCCACATGATCGACGACCGCGCCGTGAAATTTCTCCTGGCCGCCCAGGCCCTTACGCCACTGAAAATAGCAGGTGCCCTCGGCTCCGTGCCCCAAGGCTTGAAGCATTTCCAGACGGTGCATGCCCGGGCGCTTGAGGCGCATGGGTGGCTTCCATTGGGCCACGTCGGGGCACGATTCCATCAGCATCCATGGTCGATCGGGTTTAAAACAGCGATAGAGATCATCTCGCATACCGATGGCGGCGGCGTTGTCGGCAAGCTCTGGGTCGAGCACGCTATAAAACGGGTATTGATCGTCTGAGACGAAATCCACGTGCTGGGCGAGCACTGCGTAGTCGATGCTCTCGATCACCCCCATGAAGTTGGTGGTGCAGGGGATGGCGGGCGAGAGGCGTTTGAGGGGTTCGGTTTCAAAGCGGTAGAAGTCCGCTATTTGCCAGCAGTTGAAGCGTTTGAAGTCAAGCACCATGCCGTCGAGGCTGCTATCGCGGGGGTCAATTTCAGAAAATTGTGTGAACGTGTGGCTCCAAAATCCACACCACCAAGCTTCGTTGAGCGCTGTTTT
>CAZSUA010000008.1:16048-49758 GCA_964609655.1 uncultured Polyangiaceae bacterium
GCTCGAGCCAAGCATGAAACGCCGTGATGCAAAGCTCGCAGTAGCAGCGTCCGCCGTACTCGTTGGAAATGTGCCACATGTGAAGGGCTGGGTGCGCGTGGTAACGTTCGGCAAGTTGCGTGTTGATGAGTCGAACTTTGTCGCGATAGACAGGTGAGCTCCAGCAATGATTATGGCGTTCGCCGTGCGGTTCGCGCAGGCCATCTCGGTTCACACGACGGACTTCGGGGTGCTTCTTGGAGAGCCACGCGGGCTTGGCTCCACTCGGCGTCGCCAAGATCACGTTGTGGCCCGCCTTCGCCATGCGGTCCATGACCGAGTCCAACCAGCCGAAGTTGAACCGCCCCTCTTCCCGTTCGTAGCTCGTCCAAGCGAAGATGCCGATCGAGAAGGTGTTGCAGCCAGCAAGTGGCATCAATCGAAAATCTTCGTCGATCACTTCCGGGTGTTCGAGCCACTGGTCGGGGTTGTAGTCGCCGCCGTGGAGGATGCTGTTGAAGCCTTCGAAGATGCGGGGGCGTGGCTTGGATTGGGTCATGAGTTAGCGGCGAGCTATGTCCAAGATGCCGACGAACAGCCAGCGAATTTTGCGTCTGTGGAAGAGATTGACGCAATTCCGCCCATCAGTGACGCGAATTTGCGCAATTCCAGCGTTCGGGAGGTTTTCGGGTTGTGGTGAGCGAGGCGAGCCTTACCGTAACCCTCCATGAAGCTTGTGCATTGGTGTGGGTGTTTGCTGTCGGTGGCACTGTTGGCCAGTGCTTGCGCGAGCAAGGAGAAGCCGTTAACTCGATCGCCGTCCTTGGACTATCGAACGGATCAACCGCGCACGGCTGACGGGCGTGTGGTCGGCGCCGACGGGATCGACCCAAAGGACCGCCTGGCGGCAAGTGCCAAAGCCGGCAGTGAAGGCAGTGAGCTCGCACCGGGTTGGTACGTCGAAGACGGAAAGCTGAAGTACGATCCGGAGCGGCGCGGCGATCAGGATGCCCACGAAGATAACGCAGACAAAACTAAGAAAAAGAAGAAAGCTCTGCCGCCCGCACAGGGTGCGGCGCCGTAAGGCGACTTACACCCAGGCCCGGTAGCGGCCCTTTGCAGATTTCGTTCGGGCAGCTTCGGCTCAGGTTCTGTTGAGGTTCCCATGCAGGGCTCTTGTTGCCCCCGGGCACGCTTCGGCAAGCCTGTGCTCCGTCAGCATGATGCCGAATAATACTCACTCAGTTGGCCGGATCCTCTCTTGTCGTCCAGGGAGCGAAACGTCATGGTTGAATCGTAGCTTCTCCCGCAGGTTTTCCGCCATTGTGCCGGGGAAAGCCTCCGTAGGGAGCACCGCGGCCGCTGACGCCGCATGCTCATTTCATAGGAGGAATCGGCGTGAATCGACATCGAAACTGGGTGCGCAGGAGCGGCTTCGCTGCAATCGGAGTGGCAACGCTCGCGTCTCTGCTGATGAGTTGTTCCGCAGAGGTCCGCACGCCGCTACGGGACCGCGGCTCCGAAGACGCGCCTACAACAACGCCAGCAACCGCGCCGACCACAACCCCGGCAGCATCTAGCAGTGCCCCGAGCACGCCGCTGCCGAACAACCCAGGGGAGCTCCAAAAAGCTTGCACCAACCTCGGTGGCGTGATTTCACCGGGCCCAGCCCCGCTGCGCCGGCTCACTCGCGCCGAGTACGAGCAGACGGCGCGCGTGCTGCTTGGCCAGCCGGCTATTGCATTCGTCGCGTTCCCGCCGGAGGTGAGGGGCTTGGGTTTCGTAAACAACGCCGAAACCCAAAACGTGAGCACGGCTCTGGTTGAGCGCTACGCCCAGGCAGCCGAAGAACTCGCCAAAGTGTTCGTTTCCAGTGCCTCGCGGTTCGCCAACTGTGATCCAACACTTGGCGAAGCAACATGCTCCGAGAGCTTTATCCGCGAACTCGGCCAGCTCATTTATCGCCGCCCCCTAACAGATCCGGAACGGGCCCGGTTGCAGTCTGTCTACAACGATGGGGTTATCAATCTGGACGCCACGATAGCCAGCGAGATGGTCGTTGAGACCATGCTCCAAAGTTCGGCGTTCTTGTACAAGCCAGAGTTTGGAGCCGAAGAGGTCAGCCCGGGCATCATGAGGCTTGGTCCGTACGAGATGGCCACGCGGCTTTCGTACCTGATCTGGGGGGCGCCTCCCGACGCTGCTCTGTACCAAGCGGCAGCAGCCAACCAGCTCCAAATGCGGGAGCAAGTCCTGGCGCAAGCGGCGCGACTGCTAGGCGATCCACGCTCGCATCGAATGGTCGAGCAGTTCCATCACGATTGGCTGGAGTTGGCTCGTGTGGGCGAAATCGAGCGTAGCGCGGACCTGTATCCGGGCTTCGGGCTAACCATTCCCGGATTGCTTCAGGAAGAAACCCAGCGCTTCGTCGAGGAAGTGTTCACGAACGGCGGTGGCACGCTGAGCGCTCTGCTGACGGCCCCGTACACAATGGTCAATCCCAAGCTCGCCGGCTACTACGGCGCCGATAGCAGCGGAGCGGATTCCTGGGTGCGCGCGTCAACGGGGCCAAGCCGACACGCAGGTCTCTTGACGCAAGGAGGCATCATGGCGAGCCATGCCTATGCCACGCAGACGTCTCCCGTCCGGCGTGGAAAATTCGTCCGCGGATCGCTCCTCTGCCAAACGTTGCCCCCGCCCCCGCCCGGCGTGGTGATTAGCGTGCCCGAGCTCGATCCCAACTTGACCACTCGCGAGCGCTTCAGCCAACACAGCTCCGATCCCGCCTGCGCGGGTTGTCATCGGCTGATGGATCCAGTGGGTTTGGGATTCGAGCAGTTCGATGCCAGCGGCCGCTTTCGCGAGCGTGAGAACGGACTGGCCATAGATGTGACCGGAGAGCTCACGGATGTCGATGTCGCGGGTCCCTTCAATGGTCCGCTGGAGCTCGCGCAGAAACTCGCGCAAAGTGGACTGGTTTCGAGTTGCCAGGTCCAGCACTGGTTTCGATTTGCCTACGCCCGCGGCGAAAGCGCTGACGATGCCTGCACGCTAGACAAGCTCAACGCCACCCTCGAGCAGAGCGGGGGTCACTTGCCCAGCTTGGCGAAGGCTCTCACCGATACCGACACATTCCTCTATCGAAAGGCGGTTGGCCGATGAAAAAATTGAGTCGTCGCACTGTGCTGCAAGGCGCCTGTGGGGTTTCCATCGCTCTGCCCTGGCTCGAGGCCATGACGCTCCTAAAACCGGCGTCCGCCCAAAGTGCGGCCGGGATCACCGGCAGCGGGTTTCCCAAACGCTGTTTGGTCTATTTCACGCCCAACGGGACTATCATGGACAACTGGCGGCCCACGGGCAGCCAGGCTTCCTGGGAGTTGTCGCGTATTCTTGCGCCGCTCGCGCCGTTCAAGAGCAAGCTGACGCCGATCTTTGGGCTCGAGCAGAACGCGGAAAATGGCGATGATCACCAGAATGGCATGCAGGGCATGCTGACCTCGCAAAGGTTGAACGAGGGGCCGTTCGACGGTTCGGGATTCGCCGACGGCATCAGCGTGGATCAACGCATGGTCCAGGTACTCGGAGGCAACACCAAATTTCCAAGCCTGGAGCTGGCGGCGCAGCCCGGCAATGGCATTTCCGGCAGCAAGGAAACCAACTGGAACCGCATGGTCTTCAAGGGGCCAAATCAGCCCATTCCTCCGGAAGAGGATCCTCACAAGGTATTTGATCGTCTCTTCAGAGATCTCACGGTCAATCCGGTGGAACGCGAGAAGTTCGCGGCCCGCAAGAAATCCGTGCTCGATGCGGTACTCGTAGACTACACGAATTTCCAAGCACGCGTGGGCGCATCCGACAGCGCGAAGGTGGAGGCTCACCTGACTTCACTGCGCGAAATCGAGCTCAGATTGAAAACGCAGGTGTCCGACACCGGAGCTAGGTGCCAGGCCCCGTCGATTGGGCCCGCATTCGACTACCAGGCGAACGCCCAGTTTCCCGAAGTGCAGCGGCTTCAGCTCGATCTCATGGCCATGGCCGTTGCTTGTGATCTCACGCGCATCGCGAGCATGCAGAACAACGAGTCGGTCGGTGGGGTGGTGTTCGATTTCCTGAACCCCCAGATCAAGAAAGGACACCATTCCCTGTCGCACGATGACGGCACTCCTGCGACACAGGAGTTGTTGACCCAGATCAACGTTTGGTACGCTGAGCGCCTTGCCAGCTTGCTGCAGCGCCTGGACGGTATTCAGGAAGGCTCGGGGACGGTGCTGGACAATACCATCGTGTATTGGTGCAACGAACTATCTGCCGGTGGCCTCCACTCGCGGGAAGACATGGGTTATCTATTGGCAGGGAGCGCTGGCGGGGCGATTCGCGCAGGGCAGTTTTTGGACCTCAATCGCGCGGGCAACGCACCTCATGCGGATCTGCTACTCACGCTGCTGCACGCGATGGGCATTTTCGATACCGGCTTTGGTAAGCCCGAGTGGAGCAACGGGGCAATCTCCGCGTTGCTGGCTTGAGGCGGACTTTCGCCCGCTTGGCGTTGGCGCCGGAACGGCAGAGCGTACCTCGCGTTCTGCTATGCTGTCCCGCATGCGACGAGTCAACGAGCGCTACGGAGCCTTTCAAAGAGCGTCGGGCGTCGTGCTTGGTGCGGGTTACATTTATGAGAAAGACGAGCAGGAGGAAGACAACTGCTCGAATCGCACCCTGAACGCTTACGTGCTGATTTATGTGCTCGATGGCGGAGGCATGTTCTCGAGCCCGGCATGCAGCGATTGTCTAGTCAACGCTGGCGACACGATCTTGCTCTTTCCAGGCGTCTACCACACCTACCGTCGCGTTGCTCCGCACGTGGTTTGGTCGGAGTGCTTCGTGGAGTTCAGTGGGGAAATCTTCGAGGCATTTGAAAGGGACGGGCTCATTAACCCGCAACGCCCCGTCCACTCGCCAGGCTTGCAGCCGCACCTGATAGCCGCGTTCGACGAGCTGATTCGGGATTATCAATCGGCTCTACCCGGACAAGAACCCGGGTTTTCTGCGCGCGCATTGTTGCTTTTGGCGAGCGTCCTGGAAGCAGATCGAAAACGTCACGAATTGCAGGGCGATCGAGAGTTCGTGACCGAGGCCTGCGCCCGGCTCGGAGCTGCCCTCGATCAAAAGCTAGAGGTGGCAGGCGTAGCGGCCGGGATTGGCATGAGCGAACGCGCATTTCGCCGCCGCTTCACCGCTCACGCTGGGATCTCTCCAGCTCGCTACCGACAACTGCAGCGCATTGCCGTGGCCCGCACGATGCTCGGCACCACCGAGCTTACCGTTGACGCGATCGCCGAGCGTCTGGGCTATTGCGATGTACACTTTTTTATCAAGCAGTTCAAAAAACACACGGGCTCGAGCCCCGGGCGCTTTCGGCGGAAAGGGCTTGGGGAGCCTCGGTAGCCCTCGTTGCCCGGGCAGGGCATCGTCGGAACACCGTTCAATGGCAGTTAAGGAACGACCGAGTGAACCTAGTTGCGACCAGGCGCGAGACTCAGATCCCGGCTTCTTTAGGTCCCGGCGACTCGAGCAATCACGATTATGGAGCTTGCGGTTTGGAAGGCCCCGCTGCGCTCAAAGCCTCGAGGTACTTAACGTCGAGGAGATCCTCAGGCCTCCCCGTTGCCCGTTTGGCTGCGATTAGGTGAGGAACCGAAATGACGGACGCCACCGCGTTTCCTAGATCGAGCATCACCCGTGATGCATAAGCCTCATCGAAACCAACACCGGGTATGCGCTTTAGAACGTCGACACCTGTTGGGCGAGTCGGTGCGACACCTGTACAACCCAGCAAACCAGTAGCGACTCCAACAAGCAGGCACGGCGACGGAGCGGACTTCAGAGCTATTCGCCGCATCAGCGCATTCCATGTGTCTTTCGTCTTCAACATGTGCACTCCAAAGTCGCGATTGAGACCAACCCCTGAACCAGCTGGCGGAGGAGACTCTGAGGCGTAGAGAGTGATCGATGCGCTCAGGCTTAAACAGGGGTGCCGAGAGTCTGAAGTGTTGGGGATCGTGGGCTTTGGGCCATCGCACGTGACAGTTGCGCCGCGTCGTGTATCTTTTGCCGATGCAGCGTGTCGCGTCTAGGTCATTCACCGGGATCCCAGGCTGGATAGAGCACGTGGGCCGTCATGACGCCGACGCGGTGGGCGGCCACATGAAGCTCCATACCGACGGGATAACGACGGTTCGTGCCTTTTGGAATCCGCGTGCCACCGGTACGCCCATGCACCCCAAATGTTCGTTTCTAAACATCGACGTGATCGATGCGCCCCGGGGTTGGTGTGTCGGGTCCCATACCCACGATTTTTTCGAGATTTTACACCCGTTTTCCGGGATCTACACCTGCGCACTGAACGGCACACCGCTCTCGCTGGCGCCGGGCCAAACGGTGCTCGTGCGTCCTTTGGATGTGCATGAGGACACCGTGCGTGCTCCCTGCAGCTTTCTGGTCATCAAGTTCTTGCTGTTGGGCCTGAGGCGTTCGTCGGAGCAGCTGGAAGTCTTCGGTCCGGGGACGACCCCCTCGGATTTGGTATTTGGCGATACCAGCCAACTGATGGCCACGTATCAAGAGCGCGTTACCCAAGCGGTGGAGCAGCCGGACGCGGTGAGTCCATTTCTTTTGGATTCGTTGACGTTGACGCTCTTTTGGGAGCTCCTGCGTAAGTTGCCTCGCCCCGCGTTTTCCCATGATTTTAGCCAGACCGCGCGCTCCAACAGCGTTGAGGATCGGTTGATAGAACTTTTTCAGAGCCGAATTCACGAAGCCCTTTCAGTGGAGGAAATGGCTGCGCATCTGGGCATGAGCGTGTCTTCCTTGGAGCGAGCTTGTCGGAAGGAGCTGCGCGTGTCCGCAGCGCGAGCGTTCACACGCTTCAAGATGGAGGAAGCTCTGGAACTCCTCAAGTTCACAAAAACGCCTGTCAAGGTGATCAGCGATGGGCTTGGGTTCCAGAATCCAAACCATTTTTCCAAGGCGTTCAGTCGGTATTTCGGGAAGCCTCCCAGCGCGTTTCGGGATATTGAGTTGGTGCGGTCCTCTTGAACGGATTTGAAAGGTCGCTCGCGCAGTCTAGATAGGCAGAAAATCCATCCTGACCAGATCAGACAGATGCTTGACGGATCTGGATATTCTCGAAAGTAAGCGGGCTCCTTAGACTCAAGCCAGTTCAGATAGCCGCGTTGGTGAGAGCCAGCGGCGATGTAGGTGGCTGATGCTTGAGTGAAAGCCGCAGTGCTCCGGTGTGTGCTCTCACGTTTGTTTGAAAAGGACTCCTATGTCGAGAAAAGCTCGCAGTTCCGGAAGAAAGGAATCGGATATGACGCGTTGCGTACAGTTTCCGGCATGTGTGGCCGTGGCTCTGTTTTTTTCGGCCGGCGCGGCCGGCTGTACCGGCCACATCCCCGGTTCCGGAACGAGCCCCGAACGCGCCACCAATCAACCTGATCCCACGCAGGGCACGTCTACCGGCGGTGCCGGGGGAGAAATGGCGCCGGCTGCAAACCCCGCGGGCCCCCCTGGAACGCGGCCCTTGCGACGGCTAAGCCGCGACGAGCTGGCCAACACGGTCTCGGATTTGCTGGGCGCGTCCACGCCATTGCCGGCCACGCTTACCGATATGGTGTCGCCCTCGGGATTCCAGCAAAGCGGCAACATTTCAAAGGTAGAGGCCGAGGGACTCATCGACTGGACGGGAGCCGTCGCCGCGGCGGGCGTGGAGAAAGTCTTGCCCCTGTCGGGCTGTTCAGCCACGGGCGCCACACGCACTGCCGAGGACGCGTGCGCGCGAACCTTCATCGCCGCCTTCGGAAGACGGGCCTTCCGGCGCCCGCTGTCGCAGATCGAGCAGGACGAGCTGTTCACCTACTACGCTGACAAGTTGCGCACGGCGCTGGCCTACGACCACCGCACCGCGATCAGCGGGCTGGTCTGGTTGATGCTGCAGTCGCCGCGTTTTCTTTATCACTGGGAACGGTCTGCCGAGCCCGCCCAAGCGGTCAACGGACGGATCGCGCTTGGACCCCACGAGATTGCCGCGCGGCTATCCTATCTGTTCTGGTCGTCGATGCCGGACGACGCACTCCTTGATGCGGCGGATGCGGGCAACCTAAGCAACACAGAACAGATTGACGCTCAGGCGCGCCGCCTTCTTGCCGACGACAAGGGCGCGCGGGTGGCCGAGAACTTCATCCTCCAGTGGGTCGGCATCATCGATGTGTCCCAGATGACCAAGGCCGACAAGTACGCGTTCACGGCGCCACTAGGCGCCGCGATGGTTGCCGAGAGCAAGCGCTCCGTGCGCGCGGTCTTCGCAAACGACGGCAGCCTGGATCGTCTGTTCACGTCGTCCGCCACCACGATCGATGATCCGAACTTGGCCAAGATCTATGGGTACACCGGAGCGCTGGGAAACACGCCCGTCACCCTCGATCCCACCCAGCGCGCGGGGCTGCTGACCTCGGCTGCCTTTCTGACCTCACAGACCCTGCACTCCGATCTCAACCCCATTAAGCGCGGGCTGGCGGTGGTCCAGCGACTGCTGTGTCGAACGATCCCCTCGGCCCCGGCCAACGTTCCGCCCGCGAAGCCTGCGGATCCGAACCAGTCCACGCGCAAACGGCTCACTGAGCACGACCAGAACGCCTGCGCCATCGGCTGCCACTCGGCCTTCAGTCCCGTCGGCATGGCGTTCGAGCACTACGACGGGGTGGGGGCTTATCGAACCATGGATGGCGGCGAGCCCGTCGATTCGAGCGCCACCATCCAGCTTGCCTCCGGCGATTCAGTGAATGTTGCGGACGCCGTGGAACTGTCGCGTGTGCTGGCGCAATCGGAGGAGGTGCGCGCCTGTGTGGCACGGCAATGGCTGCGGTTCGTGCTGCAACGCTCCGACACCGACGCCGACCAGCCGTCGCTGGCGGTGACCCAGGGCATCACCATGGGCAAGGATCCGGATCTGCGCGTGTTGATGGCCGCCATCACCACCACGCCCGCATTCATCTCGCGTTCGCCCTCTCCAGGAGAGACCATTTCAGCGGAGGTACAGCCATGAAGAACTTGCAGACAAGTCGCCGTCAATTGCTGGCAGGGCTCGGCGCGGGAGCAGCCTTGTTGCCCCTCTTGGCGCCGCGGCGTGGCTTCTCGGCCACGCCTCTTTTCCCCAAGCGCCTGATGATCGTGGTGGCGCCCAATGGATATCCCGGTGACGACTACGTCCCCACGGGCACCGCCACCCAGCTGAGCGACTTGCAATTCTCTGACACCTTGAGCCCGCTTGCGCCCTGGAAAGAACAGCTGGCGATGCTGGCCCCCATGGACTGTCCCAACGTCAACGCAGCCGAGGACTACCACCGCAGCTACGCGATGATGCTCACCGGCGGGCCGTCGGTGGACCGACAACTCGGCGAAGAGTCGGTTTGGTCCCCGACCGCGCCGACCCTGGACCAAGTGATTGGCGGCAAGCTGGCGGCCCAGAACATCGGATTGCTGCGCACTCTGCCGCTGCAACTGCCCTTTGGTGGCGTGTATGGCGTCGACAGCAAGCGCGAGGCTCTGCGTTCCTTCTGGATCGGAGAGAACCAGCCGGTCACGCCCGAGATCAACCCGTACAACGTGGTGAACTCCTATTTTGCTGGCATGACGGCCAAGGACCCGGTGATGGAGCGCGTGCGCGCCGAGAAGCGCAGCATGCTCGATTTTCTGGGCCGCGATCTGGAGCGCTTTTCGAAGTCACTCGGAACCGCGGACCAGCTCAACGTCGCCGGCCACCTGCAGGCCATCCGGGATATCGAGAGCATCCTGGCGCAGACGCCAGAAGCGAGGCAGCCCCTCGTCCCTGACTCGATCACCTCCACCGCCGGCATGCCGCTCGACTTCAACTCGCTGATGAACTATCCGGCGTTGCTCAAGATCCAGTTCGACCTGGCTACTGCCGCCCTGCGCGCCGATCTCACCCGGGTCGTGACAGTGCAACTCGGCGCTGCTTGGGGCGATGCCCATACCTTCCCATGGCTGCCCGGCACCGGCGGGAGCACCTGGCACAGTATCGCCCACGACGACGGCAACGAGAAACGTGTGCTCGACAAGTGGCTGATGGGTCAGTTTTCCGAGCTCCTGGCGCGTCTGGCCGCTGTTCCCGAGGTCGGGCCAAACAGCAAGACCATGCTCGACAACACCGTGGTGCTGTGGGCCACCACCATGCTGACGGGCAATCATACGCCCCAGCTGCCCTGGATGCTGGCCGGCTCCTGTGGCGGCGCGATCAAGACAGGCCAGTACGTGCGCGGCTCGGACGGCATTCCCGTCAACCGGTTGCTCATCGACCTCTGCCAGGCGATGGAGGTTCCCGTCACCTCATTCGGCGATCCCACCATCACCGGCAGCGTGCCGGGCCTACTGGCGTAGCAGGCCACCGCCCAAATTCCGGAGCATAAGAATCGAACTGCGCGTGCGCCAGGCGGAGCTTGAGATGTTTAGCGCTTCAGTTGGCGGTGCCACCCTGACCGCCAGCGCCGTTAGGCGGAAGCCCATTAATCCAGTCCGCGACACACTTGAGTTCGTCTGCCGTTAACGAACACTGCGGGCGAGCGCCTTCCGGCTTGGGCATCTGCAATCCACAATTTGGGGGGGCGCCCTTGAGCTTTAAATACATGAGGCTCGCCTCTGCATTGCCTGGCTCAACCAGTGTCTTGGTCCCGCAATCCACAAACGCAGCTCTCCTGGTAATCCTGCCTACAAGCACGTTCAGACCCTCTTCGGTGTCGAACTCGTGCAGTTTGTTCAGGGTAAAATCATTAGGATCGTCCGGCGAAAAGTGACAACCCTCGCACTTCTTCCCAGCCTTGAAGAAGGCCGCAACTTTGGCGGTGTCGCAGTTCGTGAGGTCTGGAACCGTGGCACCCGAATTGCACATCACGCTCCCAGCCGCACCACCGCGATTCGCTAGGCCCCCGGCGCCCCCGGTGCCTCCGGTTGCCCCACTGCCAATGGCACCACCCGACGCAGAACCTCCGCCCGTGCCACCGCTCGCCTTGGAGCCTCCAGCGTTAGCAGTGCCCCCAGAACCCGGAGCTCCGCCGGAGGTGCGACCACCAGTACCAGTTAACACCCCACCAGTTGGACGTGCATTGCTGGCATCTTCGGAGCAGGAACTGCTCGCCAACAAGAGAGGAAGCAAGCCAAGGCCAATGAACAAGGTTCGACTCATAGTCGGCCAATAGTGGCAACGCCCAGCAATACAAGCAAGAGCTTTCTCTGCCGTTTTCTTCGGAACTGAGGCGTTTTCAGCACCAATTCAAGCGCAAGCCTTTGCTCGCTGCCCACTGAGATGCATGGAGCATAGGTCGCTCGCGCATCCTAAACCGGCAAAAAATCCATCCTGACCAGATCTGATAGGTGCTTGACGGCCCTGGATATTCACGAAAGTACGCGGGCTCTTTCGACTCAAGCCAGTTCAGATAGCCGCATTGGTGATAGCCAGCGGCGGGGTGGGCTCAACCTCCGTCCCGGGGGGTATGTTCGGTGACAAGTCGCTCGGCCTCAACACTGGCAGCTACCTGCGATACGCCGAAGAGCGCACCTTCGCGGATCGTTGGGTTGGGTCGAAACATTCAAGCGACCCCAGAGGGTCCTACAGTTGACAGGGCGCTGCCCTTCAGTAAGAAGGTCAAGATGCCCCAACTAGCGTCGAAGTATTTGGTGTTCCTCGTCCTTCCTCTAGGCTTGGCGCTCGCCTGCAGCGACAAGGCGAGCGACCAGGGGCCGACTGCCGGGGCTAGCGGCAGCTCCTCGGGTGGCGTCGTCGGGACCACGGGTGGTGCCGCGCAGCTCAGCGCTGCCGGCGGCCGCCCAGCAACCGGGGGCAGGCTGGGCATGGGCGGCCAGGTCAACACGGGTGGGTCAAGCAATGCGGGTGCTCCGAATGCCGGGGCGGCGGGGCAAATGGCGAGCGGCTGTGCGCGCGATTCGGATTGCTATGATGGAAAGTTTTGTAATGGCGAGGAGCGTTGCGTGTTGGGTGCGGGAAGTGACGTCGCCCGCTGTCAGCCGTCACAGACGGAAGCCTGTGTGCAAGGCTCGCTGTGCGATGAGGCCCTCGCGCGCTGCGTCAGCGCCTGTTCAGTAGCAGTCGCCGCGAACGTTGAGTTCTTGCCCACGCTCGAACAGAGCGTGCCCATTTCAGCGTCTAATCCACTTATTTCACTGGCTGCTGTGTGCATTGACGCCGACAAAGACAGCTTTTGCGCTAACGTCGATGATTGCGATGACAATCACGCGGGCATCTACCCAGGGGCCCCCGAGGTCTGCGATCCTATGAACCGCGATGAGGACTGCAATCCATCTACCTTCGGTGGAGACAAGGATGGGGATATGTTCGTATCAAGCACCTGCTGCAATGTGCAGCCAGGTGGGGGCCTGGCGTGCGGCTACGACTGCGACGACGAACACTCCAACGTAGGGCCTTACGCGCTCGAGACCTGTAACCACGTCGACGATGATTGCGACGGCGTGATCGACGACGGGGTGAGTCAGCAGGGTTACCGCGACCAGGATGGCGACGGCTTTGGTGACACCTCTTGCTCCAAGCCAGTGTGCGGCGTCGAGGCTGGCTACGTATTGAACGCGAACGACTGCGACGACACCCGCCCCGCTATCGGCGTGGGTCGCCAGGCTTGTGCACCTGATGGCAAAGGGGTCTTGGTGTGCTTGGCCCAAGCAACGTGGGCGAAACGCGACTGCCCGCCGGGCAAAGGCTGCACCTCACAACCCGATGGAACGGGCCGCTGCGAGTGAAGCGCGGCTGATTGTTGGTGAGACAGCTCCCTCAGTAAACGCATGCCCCCGAGACGGTACGCATCTGGCTCATCACGGAGTTAACTGGAGCTGAGCTAAACTTGTGATGGAGCGGTGAGGGCTGGAGTCGCGCAGGCTGAACCCACCGAGCCACCCGTCAGTCTGTGCCCGAACTGATGGCTGAGAGCGGCACCTTCAAGCATACTCGGCCGCATGAAGGCCCTCCTGCTCCCGACGTTGCTTGGTTGTTTTGCTCTGGCGTGTGGTCGAGAGGAACTAGCCGGAAGCACAATTCCCAGCATGGATCCGCCTGCGACAGCCAGCGTGAACACGCCGTCGGGTACAGGCGGCGCTCAATCCGCGCTCGCTCGGGTAAAAGTAGGGCCTATCACGGACACGCACATCCACATGTGGACACTGCCAAGGAGCGCACCTCCTATGAGCGATGGCGGGAATTTTCCTGGGAGCTCCCCGCGCTGGCTTGCCGTGAATGCCATGATCCCTGACTACGAGCGTAGTCAGGGCGGAAAGTGGGTGGATCTAGCGGTTGTGATCGAGTCACTGGACGGAGTGCCGGCCGCCAAGATTGTTGCCGCTAACCAGTGGATGCTGGAACAGGTCAAGACCCAACCCAAGCTGCTGAGCGTCGTCGGCAGTCTCGATGTGCTGGCGAGCCCCGCTCCATTCAAAGCGAACCTGGATCAACTCGCGAGCGACCAACACTTCGTGGGGATCCGGATCAGCGGCTCGGATTTGTTCAGCCGCGGGCAGTTGAAGGCGAACGCGCGTGCGAACTTGGGCGAGCTCGCAGCACGCGGCATGTTGGTGGATGTGCGGGAGGCGACGGGTCAGCAAGTCACCGATCTCGCGCAAGCCGTGCCCAATTTGCGCATTCTACTTGAGCACTTGGCGCAAAAATCTAGCGACTTTGAGGTGGAGCCCAGCTGGCGCGCCAATCTTGAACTGGCGAGCGCACAGCCCAACGTGTATTTGAAGATCTCGGATACTGGGCGCTGGAATTCAGGCAGCGTGGCTGACAGCTGGTCCACCCCGTTTGCAAGTGAGATGGATCCGGCAAAGTACATCGCGGCGTTCGAGGTGGTTTGGTCACTTTTTGGCGAAGATCGCCTGGTGTTCGGTTCGAATTGGCCCGTGAGCAATGTCGCCGGAGACTTCAGCACTGAGATCAACGTGCTCGAGACGTTTCTCGCAGGTAAAGGCGCCCAAGCACGCAACAAGGTGATGAACGACAACGCATTGAAAATCTACGGACCACGCCCGTGAGCCGGATGTTCCGTTCGAGTGTTCGCGCCGCTCGACCTAGTCCCGGGTTCCTGGCAGATTGGTGTCGGAGGCATCCCCGTGACTTTCCAGCGCTGTACCGATAATCCCGTCTTCGCAATCCCCGATGAGGGCACCGGCGTATCACGTCGCGAGGCCTTTCAATCAATTGCCACATTGACAACAACGATCATGGTGCCGTCGTTGGTTGCTTGCAGCACGCAGACGGTGCCGGCAGCTTCGCCTGCAGTCGAAAGTCGAACACCTGCGCAGATTTCTACCCGTGCAGCATCAACCACCAGCAGCCCCGCGGGAGCGGCCAGCCCGCTGCGCGATAAGTTAGGCGAGCTTTTGCCACAGCGAACGCTAGGCCCCAACGGACCGGTCGTCACCATGCTCGGTGTGGGCGGCGCGCACGTTGCGGACGTCCCCGAAAGCATGGCGGAGCAAGTGATCGAGGCCGCCATTGAGCAAGGGATTCGGTTCTTTGATACCGCCGCCATGTACGGGGATGGCGAGAGCGAGAAGCGCTTTGGGAAATTTCTTACGCCCAAGTACCGCGAGCAGATCTTTCTCATGACCAAAGCGCATGCGGGCAGCCGGCAGGGTGTGCAGGCAATGCTTGAAGCCTCCTTGCGCAGCATGAAGACGGAGTACATCGATCTTTGGCAAATCCACGATGTCAAGAGCGAGGAAGATGTCGAGAGTCGGCTGCGGGATGGCGTGATCGACTACTTCGTGAAGGCCAAAGAACAGGGCAAGATTCGGCACATCGGCTTTTCAGGACACACCACGTACAAGGCGCATCTGCACATGTTGAAGCTGCTGAAGGAACGCGGCATCCAGCCCACCACCGCGCAGATGCCAATCAACGTGTGTGATTCACATTACGAGAGTTTCATTTTAAACGTGGTGCCCAAGTGCCTGGAGCACAACGTCGGAGTGCTGGCCATGAAGACTTTGGCGTATGGCCGAATTTTGGGTAAAGCAGTCGGTTGGGCGCGCATGGATGCCGCCGTCAACAAGATTGTCCCAGAGGCGCTACCGCTCGAAGATGCGCTTGGGTTTGTGTGGTCGCTGCCAACCAGCGTGCTGATCAGCGGAATGCAGAGCCCGGAAGAGGTGAAGCAGAATGCCGCGATCGCGCGGCGTGCCAGCGCGTGGACGGATGCGGACCGTCAACGTCGAGTGGCCGCCGTGAAGGGATTTTCTGGGCCGGCGGTTGAGTTTTACAAGGCTTGAAGCGGCCTTCTAAGGAAGCTTTGTCTCATCACCCTCAAACCGCGTGTGCAGCGCCACAGGCTTGCGCTGGCTTCGAAAGCGCATGTTGAGAACCTCGACAAGCAACGAAAACGCCATGGCCGTGTAAACGTAGCCTTTGCTCACATGCCCGCCCCAGCCCTCGACGGTGAGCATGACACCAATGAGCATGAGGAAGCTCAAGGCTAGGATCTTCATGCTCGGGTGATTATTGACAAAGTCGCCGACCTGACCGGCGAAGATGAGCATCACGCCGACCGCGATCACCATGGCTGCCACCATGATCGGTATATGCGAAGCCATCCCAACGGCTGTCACCACCGAATCCAACGAAAAAACGATATCAAGCAGCAAGATCTGAACGATCGTCCAACCAAACGAGGCGCGGCCCCCGTGAGCTCCGCCTTCGGACTCCTGGGGCACCTCAAGCTTCTCGTAGATTTCGTGGGTGGACTTGGCGATCAAGAACAGACCGCCACCCAACAAAATCAAATCACGCCCTGAAATGGCTTTGCCCAGCACAGAAAAGAAGGGCGCGGTGAGGCTCATCACCCAGGAGATCGCCAAAAGGAGGCCGAGGCGCAGGATGAGCGCAAGCGAAAGCCCGATCCGGCGTGCCGCAGGTTGTTGTGCCAGGGGCAGGCGACCTGTGAGGATTGAAATGAAGACGATATTGTCGATGCCAAGGACGATCTCCATCGCCGTCAGTGTGAGTAAGCTCACCAAGGTTTCAGTTTGAAATAACGTCTGGAGATCCATATGATGCCTTAGCCTTGGAGTTGCCTGATGCTCCTCGGGCGGTCAAGAGCGTGGGCCAGCGGCCTTCTTGAGGCGGTCTGCGATTGCAAGCCCAATGCCTGCGGGCTCGGGCAAAGAGGCTAAAATCACGTCCACCCCGCTGGCGTCCAAGCTGCGAAGGGCCGTGTAGAGTTCACGCGCCAGATCATCTGGGCCGCCTGCCACGGCGTGCACGAGGACAGCCGCTGGAAGCTCCTCGGCGTTGAATCCGCGCGCCAAAACCCCCACACGGCGCCCCAACCCAACCTGGCGCAGGGCTTCTGTTCGCAGGTTGGCGAGATCGAGGAGCTTCACCTCGGCATGCGGCGCGTAGTGCAGGGGGTGCTGCCCGGGGGCGCGTGTTTCGCTCTTTTCCAAAAGCACGATTTCGTAGCCCAGCGTGGCTTCGATCGCTTCCTTGGAAACACCGCCGGGCCTCAGCAGAAAAGGGGTGGGTCCGGAAACGTCGACAATCGTGGATTCGATACCCACGAAAGAAACCCCTCCCTCCAGAATGTAGTCCACACCATCGCCCAAATCGTTCTCCACATGTTCACTGCGTGTCGGACTCACCCGAGTGAAGCGATTGGCGGACGGCGCGGCAACTCCAACCCCTACTTCGCGGAGTAGCTGGAGCGCTAAGGGATGATTGGGAACGCGCACCGCAACTGTGTCCAGGCCCCCCGTTACTTCGGGAAGCACCTCCGGTCGGCGTTCGAAGATGAGCGTCAAGGGACCCGGCCAGAAAGCGCTAGCCAGTGCGCTCGCTTCGGCGGACACGCTGTTCGCCCAAAGTTCCAGCTCTTGCCTGTCCTCAATGTGCACAATCAGCGGATGGGTGGTGGGGCGGCCCTTGACTTGGAAGATCCGGCGCACGGCTTCGCCACTGTCAGCTCTCGCTCCTAGGCCGTAAACCGTCTCCGTGGGGAAGGCGACCAGGCCCCCGTTGCGCAGAATTGCCGCCGCCTTCGAGATATCCTGCCCGATGGCCATGGGCTCAGTGGCCTCGCGGTCGTTTCGCGGGATTCCCGCCGGCAGCCAAGGGTTTTTTGAGTTTCGTCGTGAGGCCGACTCCCGACAAAACTTCTACATTCACCCCATCCGAAAGCCCGAGCGTCACCGCGCGCTTCTCGAAGCGCTGGGGCCCTACTTCGACCTCGACGAAGGGCTTGCCTTTCTCAAACGTCAGCAGGCTCTCTTCAATCGTCAGCACATGCTCTCGCCGGTCCAGAATGATGTCCGCATTCGCGCTGTAGTTGGCGCGAATGAAAAAGCTCGCATCCAGCTGGATGGCGGCTTTGACTTCGAACTCGATCGTGCCTTCCTTCGCGAGGCCCTTGGGGGAGATGTACTCCAGAGTGCCTTTGAATCGCTTGCCTTCGATGGCACCAATCGAGATGTCGACGGGCATGCCTTCCTTGAGTTTCCCGATCTCAGATTCGTCGACGGTGCCCTGAAAGAGCATGTCCTTCATGTCCGCGACTGCGGCGATGGTCGTACCTTCGTTGAAGTTGTTGCTCTCGATCACCGAGGAGCCTTCCTTCACGGGAACTTCAATCACTGTGCCTGGGACGGTCGATGTGACTTCATTGGAGATGCGCCCAGCACCGCGCGCCGCACCGTCCTTGATCAGAGAAAGATTGCTGGTGGCAGAGGCAAGCTCTTGTTCGCGCAGTTCGTATTCCACCTGGTAGCGATTAAAGTCCGTCTGGCTGAGCACGCCATCAGCCAGCAATGATTTGTAACGCTCTCTTTCGCGCTTGGCATTCTCAAAGCTGATCTTGGAAGAGGCGACCGAGGCCTCGGCGTTGTTGAGCGTGACGACGTTCGGGATGATCTTGATGCGAGCGAGGGAGCCATCCTTCTTCACCACATCTCCAGGCTTCACAAACAGCTCCGAAATGATCCCGGATACCCGGGATTTGATGGCAATCTCCTTGCGCGGCACAATCGCGCCGGCCGCCACTGTCTTCTTGATGATGGCGCTCATCGTTGGGGTGGTCACCTCGAAGACAGTCGGCTTGTCCTTGGAGCGTTCGTACAAAAAATAGAGCGTCCAGCCGAACGCCCCAAGGAGCATGACGACGAGCAGGACAGGGGCCAGGCGGCGGAGCATCCTCGGTACTTATGCGCGAAGCGTCCGAGTGACTACCGACCGCCGAGGATCTGCGGAATTTGTGGCAAAATCAGACCACAGTGGCCCTGATTGGGCGACGCAAAAGTCCTTTTCATTGTCTGCAAAGTGTATTGCCCAGGCCGCGGTGGGGTGCTTTCCTCCGCCCGATGTCCCGATCGTTTATATCCAAGGCGAATTACGTTGCCCTCAAGCAGGTTTCCGGATTTGAGCGCACGCCAAAAGGTGCCCTGGTTCGTGTTGATGGTGAGAAATTTCGCGTCGATGTGCTGCGTGCAGATGTTCTGCGATTGAAGATCTCTCAGGCTGGGCGCTTCGACGAGAATCCGACGTTTGCGGTCTGTGCCACAGACTTCCCCGATGTTCCGTTCACATTGGAGGAGAGTGCCGAACAGGTCGTACTTTCTACCACGGAACTCAAGCTGGTGGTGCAGAAGGCCCCATTCACGTTTCATGTCTATCGCAGTGATGGCAGCGCGATATTTGAAAGCGCTGTGGGCAAGGAAGGCCCCGAGGCTTACCTCTATCTCAATGATTCCTTCGTCGTGACTCGCCAACAAGGCAAGCACGACAGCTTCTTTGGCTTGGGCGAAAAGACGGGCTCCTTCGATCGCAAACGGCAGAAGTATTTGATGTGGAATCTGGACATTGCGGCGGGCGGTGTCCACGACCTGAACAGGCTGACCGACGTCGAGAACCTAGACTTCATGAGTACGACGTTTGATCCGTACTACATGTCAATCCCCTTCTTTTATCACGCGGTTTCAGAGCGCGGAGGCAATACAAAGCTCGGTGGCATGTTTATCGATAATGGCTACCTTGCAAAATTCGATTTTCGCGACGCCAACCATTCGGCGCTTGGCTCAGCCAGCACCGGCTACACGTATTCGTATGAATTCCAAGGCGGGCAGTACACCGAGTATGTCTTCGCGGGCCCGGATGCTGGCTCGATTCTGGAAGCGTACACCTGGCTCACAGGTCGTATGCAGCTGCCACCGTTGTGGAGCTTGGGTTATCACCAGTGCCGTTGGTTTGATTACCAGCAGCCGGATGTGTTGCGTCTCGCCGAAGAATATAGGACTCGTGAAATCCCCTGCGACGTGCTCTGGCTCGATATCGGCTACATGGACGGCTATCGCGTCTTCACTTGGGACAAGCACAAGTTTCCAGCGCCGGGTGAGATGCTGGGTGAGCTCCGTGAAAAGGGCTTTCGCATGGTCACGATTGTGGACCCGGGTGTGAAGCACGATCCGGGGTACGCTGTGTTCGACGAAGGGTTGGAGCAGAATTTGTTCTGCAAGGCGGATTCAGGGCAGCCGTATGTTGGAACGGTGTGGCCAGGTCGCACTGTTTTTCCTGACTTTTCCAAGGAAGAGACTCGCACCTGGTGGGGCCAGCTCAACGCGGAACATGTGGCCAGCGGGCTTTCGGGGATCTGGAATGATATGAACGAGCCCGCAACGGGCAGCGTTTCACCGTTTGGGATGCGCTTCGATCGCGATGGTGCCAATCATCCTCACGAACGGTTTCACAATCAGTACGGTTTTCTGATGGCGATGGGGACTCACGAAGGCTTGCTCAAGGCTCGCCCCGATGAGCGGCCCTTCATCTTAAGCCGTGCGGGCTTTTCGGGGATCCAGCGCGTGAGTGCAAACTGGATGGGGGATAACGCCTCGCGTTGGGATCACCTTGAAATGAGTATGCCGATGGCCCAGGGCTTGGGGCTTTCCGGTCAGCCTTTCGTCGGCGCGGATATTCCTGGCTTCTTTGAGACGCCCACGGCGGAGCTGATGGTGCGTTGGATGCAATATGGCGCGCTCACTCCGTTTGCCCGAGGTCACAATTGTGAACGCTTTGATGACCAATATCCGTGGTCTTTCGGGCTTGGGGTCGAGGCGCTGTGCAAGGCCGCGCTCGAGCTGCGCTATCGCTTGTTGCCCTATATTTACTCGGCGTTTGTGGTGGCGAGTGAGACCGGTGAGCCCGTTCAGCGTCCGCTTTTGTTTGATTTTCAACAGGATCGCCAAGCTCGCGAAACTGAAGATCAGTATCTGTTCGGACGCTCGCTATTGGTGGCTCCCATCGTGCGCCCCGGAGTCGTCGCGCGGAATGTGTATTTACCGGAGGGCAGTTGGGTGGATTGGTACACACGCGAGACGCACGTCGGCGGACAGTATCGAACGTTGGCGGCTCCACTCGAGCACATCCCGCTCTTGGTGCGTGGTGGTCACGTACTAACGACGCACCCGGAGGTTCCTGTTTCAACAGCAGGTCTGGCACCCAAGGTCCTTGAGTTGCTAGTAGCTGTTCCGCTGGAGGAGGGGAGCTTCAGCTCGGAGCTTCAAGAAGATGACGGACAGACGTTTGCGGCGATGCGGGGTGCACGGCTCCGCACGCGGTTCACGCTCGTCCGTCGCGGATCGCAAGTCACGCTCCAGGCTCGCACCGAAGGCGCTGGCTTCCCGGAGTTTGCGCGTGAGCAATTTTCACTCGTGTTGCTCAATAGCGAGGGGAAAAACGCGACTTTGGATGGCAAGCCTGTACTCCTCGAAGGCGGACGCCTCCGCTTCGATGACTCCGGTCAAGGGTTTGAGCTACACTTCGACGCCTAATGTTGGCGTCCCTCAGCAAGAGTCCATCTACTCTAAAATTGCACACTTCCGACAATGTAGCGGTCGCCGCACGGCCACTCGCGAAAGGGACAGTAACCCCGGAGGGCTTGCGGGTCGGCGCGGAGATCCCACAGGGACATAAGGTAGCGCTGGAAGAAATTGCCAAAGGCGCTCCGGTTCGCAAGTACGGCCAAGTGATCGGATTTGCGAGTCAAGCGATTGCTAGGGGGGAGCACGTGCACACGCAGAATTGTGCTGTGGGCGCGCTGAGCTTGCAGCATGAAGTGGGGCGAGATCGCCGAGAGGTGATGAAAGCCGATCCGGCAACGCTTGCCACGTTCCAGGGGCTTGTTCGGCCGAGCGGCAAGGTGGCCACACGCAACTACTTGGCTGTGTTGACGAGCGTGAATTGTTCAGCGGCTGCGGCCAACGGCATCGTGGATCGCTTCCGCCAGCGCGGCCTCGGCGATTTCCCGAACGTGGATGGCGTGATGGCCACCGTCCACGGCCAAGGCTGCGGCATGCCGGGCAGCGGCGAAGGCTACGATATCTTACAGCGAACTTTGGCCGGATTTGCACGTCACCCCAACATTGCGGGTGCGCTCATCCTGGGCCTCGGTTGCGAGGTGAATCAGCCCAAGGATTTGTGCGAGCATCAAGGGCTGCTGGCGAGCAATTTGTTGCAAACGCTCAGTATTCAAGACGCGGGCGGCACGTCAAAAGCCATCGAACGCGGCGTTCAGTTGATCGAAAAGCTGCTTCCGTATGCCAATGCTGTGAAGCGAGAGCCGGTGAGCGCTAGCCACCTCATGCTGGCCCTGCAATGTGGCGGATCGGATGGCTACTCGGGGATCACGGCCAATCCTGCGCTCGGTGCCGCGGTGGACCTTCTGGTGCAACAGGGCGGCACGGCAATCTTGAGCGAAACTCCAGAAATCTACGGAGCCGAGCATCTCTTAATTCAGCGTGCCGTGAGCCAAGCTGTCGCCGATAAGCTGCTGGCCCGGCTCGAGTGGTGGGAGCGCTACACGAAGCTACACGGCGCCGAGATGAACAACAATCCGTCGCCTGGCAACAAAGCCGGCGGGCTCACTACCATCCTAGAAAAATCACTCGGAGCGGTGGCCAAGAGTGGAACAACGCCGCTCGTGGATGTTTTTGAATACGCCGAGCCCATCGCAGCCAAAGGCTTCGTGTTCATGGATTCACCGGGTTATGATCCGTGTTCGGCTACCGGCCAAATCGCCAGCGGTGCCAATATCCTGTGTTTTACTACAGGTCGCGGTTCTGTCTTTGGCTGCAAGCCCACTCCGAGCATCAAGCTGGCCACGAGCACGGGCCTCTACGAGCGCATGCAGGACGACATGGACGTGAATTGCGGTGACATCGTCGACAAAGGGGCTTCGATCGAAGCGAAGGGGCGCGAGATCTTTGAGCTCATCTTGCGCGTGGCATCGGGAGAGAAGAGCAAGAGTGAGCTTTTGGGGATCGGGGACACTGAGTTCGTGCCGTGGCAAATTGGCGCCGTGATGTGAAGCACCCGCGTTGAATCGCCGCTGTCGACGAAATACCGATCTGCCGATCAGGCCTAAAAGGCCCCTTCAACCCCGATGCTCGGAATGGTCACCGGACCGATATATTCCGTCTTGCAGCCATTCACCGGGTCGCAGCTTTGACTGATCGCTTCCTTGTTGAGCGTGGTGTTCAAAACTTCGAACACAAAGGAGATGTAGCTCTCGGGAGTTGCCAGTTGCCAGCGTTTTTCCAGGCGTATATCGAGCCGATAGTAGGCCGGCAGGCGCTCGGGTTTCTCGAACGTGAATTCACCGGTACCGGGCGCACCAGTGTAAAAAGAGAGCTTGCCGCCGCTTCGCCAATGGCGTCCCAAATCGTAACCCAGCGCTCCGTTAAAAACGTGCGTTCGATCAAAGGAAGAAGGAAGCTTGCCAATCTCGGTATACCGAATGGAGCGTGACAGCGTGTAGCTCACAAAGCCGCCAATACGCCGCGAGAGATCGCGCTTGAAGAGGAATTCGACGCCGTAGGCTTGGCCCGTTGTTTTGGTGTCGATGCTGATGTCCAGCCGGTCGTCCGCGCGCACCAAGCTGAGCAGATCGGACATGTTGAAAAAAACGTTGTGGTAGCCCGTGATACCGAGTGTTTGCTCATCGGGCAGTTTCAGCTCTCCTCCAAAACTGCTCTGGAAGCTTTGTTGCAAGCCGCCGCGCAGTCCTCCCAGCTGAAAGCCAGGTACAGGGATCACAAAGCTGGGCGGTTGGTGCGCGATACCGAAGGCGTTAGTTAGGCTGAATATCGGCGTGATTTGGTAGTGTGCCGTGATGCGCGGCTCCAAAGCCAGGGCCGCGGCACCGTCGGACGAGTAGACATCCACGCGCGCACCGGGTGTGACGGTGACGTCAGGATCGGCATTCCAGACCAGATCGGCATGCACGCCAAACGCGATATCGGTTCGAGAGGGAAAACCTCGATTGAAGTCCTCGTCGTTGTTGATGTCGCCGTTTCCGCTGTTGTTGCCGTTGATGTCGCCGGGCGCCTGGCTAGGCCCATCGTTCGGGGGTGTCCTGGGAGGTGCCTCAAGAGGTGGCTGGTTAGACCCATCTGGCGGAGGTGCGTTCGGGAAGGGCATTCCAGGTTCGCTGCCGGCTGTCGTGCCGCCGTTAGAAACGTCCGTGGCGGTATTGGTTTCGCCGATCTCAACGCTGAAGTGATCCAGCGTGCTGTCCGCGCCTGCACGCAGCAGGGCTGTCTTTGAGAGTTGATTCCTGTATTCGCTCCGCAGCCCAAGCTTCTGGTCGATCACATATGCCTGTCCGCCGTCGGCCCGCGTGCGGTCGATGCCAAGTGTTGCGGCGGTGCGGAGATCGCTTTTCGAGGACAATTTCTGATCGTATCGAAAGTCCGAACGATGGAATTCAGTGCTAAAAAAATCGTCATTGCCGGTGCCCGTTTGCCCAAAGAAATCAAACGCCCCAAATGCAAATATCGTGACTCGATCTCTCGGCGTGAGCTCATAACTCACCCGACCTTGATAATCCCAGTATTCCAGGCGTGTATTTTGCGCGAACAGCGAGATCAGCGCCGCCGTGTAGCTATAGCGCCCGGCAGCCAGGGCGTTCCCGCGCCCTTCCGCAAAAGGGCCCTCCACGAGCGCACCCGCATCGAATAAGCGTACGTTGCCCTCGCCGCGCCATTTGAGTTCGGGTGCCTTGGTCTCACCGGCGACAATGCCTCCGGCAAAGCGCCCGTAGCGGCTGGGGTAAGCGCCGGGGTAGAGATCGACACTTTCTACGAGGCCGGGATGGATCACCGAAGGCCCCAAGCCAGCGTGATACAAGAGCGGTACCTGAATGCCGTCCAAAAAGTATCCGACGTTACCCGGTGGCGCCCCGCGCACGTAGAAGAAAGGAATGCCTGAAAAGATGGGGGTTACCCCGGGCAGCGCCTCAACGGCGCGAAAAGGGTCGCCGAAGGCTCCGGGAAGTTCGCGCACTTCCGCGCGGGAAAAACTGCGCACGGTGGGCTCATTTCGTTTACCGAGAACCTCCACTTCGAGCGCGGCCCCGCGTGGCGCAGAGTCGCGTGGCGTTTCCCCCGTGCTGGCTTCCATGGGCGGAGTGGGAATTAGGGTCGCTTGGGGAGTCAGTTCGGGTTCAGTGAAGCTGAGCTCAAAACGGATCTTGGACGGCAGCGCTTGGGTGCCACGCAGCGCGGGCGTGAATCGAAACAGAACTGCGGCCACCTTAGCCACGCTGCGGAAAGGCTCGTCGCCAGTCTCAGCGTCAACTTGCACGACGTTGCCGTGCGCATCCAGCGAGAGGAGCAAGATAACAGCCTGGTCTCCGTGCGCGCCTTCGGGATACGGAACGACAGGCGCGTGCAAGAGCTTGGGCATCACGATGGCAGGCGTGGATGTCGATTGAGGCGCCGACGATTCAGTGGTTGGCGCCGCTGCTGGACCTTCCGTGGCGGAGGGACTCTCAGCGCCCACATGGCGTGCCGCACCAAACACTGCGCTCACTAGGAGCCAGAACACGAGCCCATCACGTTGCGCGATCTTCACGTGCGAGCCAATGCGATGTGGGTTGACGTAGGCAGGTTCAAGTTGCGAAGCCTTGGCCAATTGGCCTAGACGTTTCCAGAGGGTTTCATAATATTAACCGCCCCGGTGCCCCCCAGGATAGTCGGTATGGACGCGACGATCGACCGCGAGGCGTTGCTCGAGCCCTTCATTAGCTGACGATTTGGGGTAATGCTGGAGGTGTAAGCAGCTCGAGCAGGCTCGGCCGCTGGATCGAGATAGCAATGAAAATAGCAGTTCCCAAGGAGATTCGACCCGGCGAGCGTCGCGTCGCGATCACGCCCGAAGCTGTCGCCAAGCTCATCAAGCTTGGCTTCGAAGTGCTCGTAGAATCCGGAGCCGGTGACGGCGCCGCGTTTGACAATCCACTTTACGTGCAAGCAGGAGCCAGGATCGTCGAGGGCACCCGTGAACTCTGGGCAGAGGCTGACCTGGTTTTGAAGGTCAATCCTCCCGAACAGCACCCGAAGCTGGGCATGCATGAGGCGGATCTCATGTCGGAAGGCAAAGTGCTCATCAGTTTCATCTGGCCCGCTAAAGCCGATGAATTGATCGCGCGCTTGGCTGCTCACAAGGCCACGGTTCTCGCGATGGATCAGGTGCCGCGTATCACGCGTGCGCAAAAAATGGATGCGCTGAGTTCCATGGCAAATATTGCCGGGTACCGTGCCGTGATTGAAGCAGCCAGTTACTATGGACGCTTCTTTACAGGGCAAATAACAGCTGCTGGAAAGGTGCCTGCAGCGCGCGTGTTCGTGATTGGCGCCGGTGTTGCTGGCTTGTCGGCGATTGGTGCTGCGCGCGGGCTCGGAGCGATCGTGCGAGCTTTCGACACACGTCCGGCGGTGCGCGAACAAGTTCAGAGCATGGGTGCCGAGTTTATCGAGCTCAAGTTTGACGAAGAGGGCGAGGGCATTGGCGGTTACGCCAAAGAAATGAGCCCTGCGTTCATCGAAGCTGAAATGGCTTTGATCAAGAAGCAAGCTGCGGATTCCGACATTATTATCACCACGGCGTTGATCCCAGGTCGCCCAGCACCGCTGCTCGTCAAAGAGGAGGCCGTGAATGCGATGCGGCGCGGTTCGGTGATTGTGGATCTGGCAGCCGAAACGGGTGGCAATTGCGCCCTCACCAAGCCAGGCCACGTGATTGAGCACAACGGCATCACCATCATCGGCTATTCGGATCTCCCGAGCCGCCTGGCGCCGACGGCGAGCCAGCTCTACGGCAACAATTTGCTCCATCTCTTGGCGGATATGGGCGGTGCTAAGGCGTGGCACATCGACGAAGGGGATGAAGTGGTGCGAGGCGCCCTCGTGCTCCTCAACGGTGAAAAGAAATGGCCGCCGCCCAAGGTGCAGGCGCCACCAGCCCCGCCCCCGATTCGGAAGAGTCTGCCCGCTCCAGCCAAGCCCGCGCCCGTGGCGCAAGATCACGCGGTGCGTTCTGGCCTCTTCGTGCTGTTGGCCGTGTTGGCGTTGCTCGGGTTGGGCTCGGTCGCTCCCAGCGAGTTTCTCTCGCACTTTACCGTCTTCGTGCTGGCTGTTTTTGTCGGCTGGCAAGTGGTGTGGAATGTAACTCCCGCGTTACACACCCCGCTCATGAGCGTCACCAACGCCATTAGCGGGATCATCATCGTAGGCGGCATGCTTCAAGTTTCCGGCGAGCTCAGTTCTCCGGTCACGCTGCTAGGTGCAGCCGCCATTTTACTTGCCACCATCAACATCTCGGGCGGATTTTTGGTCACCCAGCGCATGTTGAAAATGTTTCGCCGCTAATTGAGGATCTTGAAGATGCCTGAGAGCTTAGTCACAGTCTGTTACATCGCGGCCGGTGTACTATTCATTTTGAGCCTTGCCGGCTTGAGCGCGCAAGCCACCGCACGCAAGGGAAATTGGCTAGGGATCGTGGGCATGCTCACGGCGGTTCTGGTGACGGCCCTCGGCTCGCAAGTGAGCCGCTACGAAGTGTTGGTGGGTGCCGTCGTGGTCGGGGCAGTGATTGGAGCCGTGCTCGCGGCGCAAGTTGGGATGACGTCCATGCCTCAGCTCGTAGCCGTGCTTCACAGCTTTGTGGGTGCAGCGGCGGTGCTGGTGGGCTTGGCAAGCTACTTGGATCCCAACTCACATCTTGAAGGGGTTGAGTCTGTCATCCACCAGGTGGAGATCTTTGTGGGCGTGTTTGTGGGGGCGGTCACCTTCACCGGGTCGGTGGTCGCGTTTGGCAAGCTCCAAGGAATTATCGGAAGTCGGCCGCTGCTCTTGCCGGGTCGCCACTTCATCAACTTGGCGATGCTTGGGGTGAGCGCTTACTTCGGCTCTCAGTTCATCGGCGTTGCCGATCATACCGCGATTATGCCGCTGCTCTCGATGGCAGCGATCGCCGGCGTGCTCGGGATTCATTTGGTCTTGGCAATCGGTGGCGCGGACATGCCCGTCGTGGTTTCGATGCTCAATAGCTATTCGGGCTGGGCCGCGTCGGCCGCTGGCTTCATGCTGAGCAACGATCTGCTGATCATCACGGGCGCACTCGTGGGCTCGAGTGGGGCCATCCTCAGCTACATCATGTGCAAGGCCATGAATCGCTCGATTTGGAGCGTCATTTTTGGGGGTTTTGGGGCGAATGAAGGCGCGGCTCCGGCCAAAAAGGGAGACGAGCCGGAAGGCGAAACGATCGCGATCGATGTGCCTCAGACGCTGGAGCTTTTGCTGGAGGCCAAAAGCGTTGTCATTGTGCCGGGCTATGGAATGGCGGTGGCTCGGGCGCAGCACCCCATGTTCGAAGTGGCGACGCTATTGCGTGCGCGCGGCACCAACGTTCGCTTCGCGATTCATCCGGTTGCAGGTCGCTTGCCAGGACACATGAATGTGCTCCTCGCTGAAGCCGGTGTGCCTTACGACATCGTGCTGGAGATGGAAGAGATCAACGAGGATTTCCCAACAACAGACGTCGTGCTCGTGATCGGCGCCAATGATATTGTGAATCCTGGCGCGCTGGATGATACCTCAAGCCCCATTTACGGCATGCCCGTGTTGGAAGTGTGGAAGGCCAAGACCAGCATCGTGATGAAGCGCAGCATGGCCAGCGGCTATGCCGGCGTGCAAAATCCGCTCTTCTTCAAAGAGAACACGCGCATGCTCTTCGGTGACGCTAAGAAGGTGATCGACAGCTTGTTAGCCGAATTACGAATTGCAGTTGAGAAGAGCGCCGCCTAAGGGCGAGGAGCGGGCAGCTCGTGCCCCTGACACAGTCACCGAAGAGCAACCCCCAATCTGGCGCCCGATGAAGACTGGATCACGGGCTGCGATCAGTCTTCATCAGATCTCGGGGGCGAATGGTTTCGTCGGTTGAGAGCCGCCCGTTGGCCTTCAGGTAGTCGAAATCCACTTCGAGCGGTGCTCCGGGTTCGTCTGAGAGTAGGAAACGCCCGTTTTCCAGCTTAGGCTCGCGGGCGTAACATTCTGGGAAACCCCACAAAACGGGGAAAAGAATCTCGGTCAGCGTGGCTTCCGGGGACGCCGCTGCGAACACACAGCCCACTTGAGGCTGCCCCGGCAAGGAGAGTGCAAGCCCGTGTTTCATCGCGAGGTCTCTCACTTCGAACCATTCCTGGATGCTGGTGGAGCCGAGCGGATTCGGCTGCAGGTGCTGAACACCAGCTTCCACGAGCGAAGGGTAAACTTTGGAGGAACGTTCGGATTCTCCAAAGGCCGCGGGTACCGGGGAGGCCTGAGAGAATTCACGGATAGCTATCAGATCAGCCGAATGAACGGGCTCCTCAAACCAGGCGATATCGTGCTCGGCGATACGCTGGATGAATTCCAAAGCGAGCGTCGAAGACCAGGCCTGGTTGGCGTCCACCGCTAGGCGAACGTCCTTGCCGAGGTGTTGTCGCACACTCCGCACCCGCGCGACATCGCGCTCCATCTCGGTGCCTCGGTTGGTGCCCACCTTCATCTTAACCGTTCGAAACCCTTGCTCACAAAAACTACCCAGCTCTTCGAGCAATTGCGCCTCGGTCAGTTGGGTGCTCCCGCCTGAGGCGTAGGCTTGAGCCCAATCCCGCGTCGCACCGAGGTAACGATGTAGCGGCAATTTGCGGCGTTTTGCGGCGATATCTGCCAGCGCGCGATCCACAGAAGAAAGGCCACCCATGGCAGGCCCTCGAAACCCCTGGTTGCGCAGCGACCAATACAGTTTGGGATACAGCTCGCTGTAGAGGGTTGGCTGATCTGTGAACATGAATGGCAGGAGCGATCTGTCGAGCCCGCCCAGCGTTTGCCCCACCGTTCCATCGGCGTCCGTGAGCGAAAGCACAGATAGTCCAAAAGCCGCAAAGGGTCCGCAGGTGCCGTCGTAGAAGGGGCGTTTGAGCTGCATGGCGTGGATGGAGCGAACGCGTGCCTCAACGATGTGGAATGACTCTGCGAACATAATTCCTCTAGCTATTCTCTCGGCACTGCCCGGGCCAGCGCGTCGTCGTAAATTTGGTGAAAGATGGCGCGCGGCAACACACCCTCCTGAAAATCACGCATGGATGCTTTGAGCTCATTGAGATCCCGCGGTCCGATGAGTACGCGATCGAGCACTCGGAGTGAATACACAAAGCGGTGGGCCAGCTCTACGCTGGAAATGCCAAGCTCGGCCGAAAGGGCTTTCAACTTTTCCATCCCAAGCAGCGCCTCAGGTTTTGCCCAAGGGGCTTTTTCGGCCGATAACGTGGCTAAGAGGCCCATGTGGAGCGGGCTGCCGCCATAGATCGCAACACCAGCGGCTTTGAGGCGGGGCACGTCGTGGATCATGGAATCCAAGCAGCAAGCGTCCAAGGTGAGAAACACAATTGCCGCTGAAAACTCCTGCGACGAAAGCAGGCCATCCCAGGCTTTGCCCCAGCCTCCGCCGAGGCCAAGGTGGCGCGCGAGCCCGTCCGCTTTCAACCGCAACAGCTCATCGAGTACAGCGCCCCGCGAGCTCAGCTCGAGCTTCTCTGGCTCGTGAAGAAACAAGATGTCAACCGAATCGACACCCATTCGGTCGAGGCTCTTTGAAAGCGTCGCGCGGAGAACCTCAGGTTGGTAGGAACGTGAGGGCGGCTGAGCATCGTGAGTTCGGCCCACCTTAGTGCTGATAACTGGTAGCGGCCCACGCCACTGTTTCAGGGCGTTTCCGATCGAGACTTCTGCGCTGCCGTACGCCGGGGCGGTGTCCCAAACCGAGAGGCCCTGTTCCAAGCTCCACAAGAGGGCGTCTACAGACTGGTGGGTTTGGCTCCCCGCCCAAATGCCACCGAGCCCGGCTGTGCCCAGGGCCAGGCGTTCTCGGCCGAGCCCCTGCTCAAAAAGCCCGCGGCTTCCTGTTTGCACCTCTGCGTTAGAAAGAGACGGGGACTCCACGCCGGCGGCAGTCTGGCCCGCCCCTATGGGGTGTCAACGGCCAATCAACCAAGCCAAACTTCCGCTGGCTTTGGCTCCTTCCGCTACTCCCCCTCCGTTCAGGGCAGACGAGCACCGGATGTCAGGACTATGCTTCTCAGTCATTCACGGAAGAGATGCCATCCCAGCCGCAGAACAGCGCCAGCCCCCGCGAAATGACCATGGAAGATACCCAACAGTGCCCCAAGTGTTCGGCCACTTGCCCCCTGACGGCGAGGTTCTGCGTCAAGTGCGGCTTAGCGCTCCCGGGTGGTTCCAAAGCGCCTAGCTTGAATCCGGCGCACACTCAGCCTCTCGATCAGCAAGCACTTCAAGCGCAACAGCTGATTGTGTCTAGGCCACCGGCACCGAGTGCACGCAAGAGCGCTGCGCCACAGTCTGTAGAGCCAAAGGTCGACGCGTGGACGATTGGCGAGTCACAGCCTCCCACCCGCATTACATCGTCCGACATCGACAAGGGGTTTGATGATGTGGACCCACACTTCGAAGCCATTCAAGGGAGTGGCGACGGCATTGGTGGAGCGCCTCAAGATCGCGAACAAGTGGAAGTCTTGTTTGCTCACCTAGCAGCCGAGCACCTGGCGCCGTTTCGGGACTTCATGGTGGAGCTCAACCTCGGCGAGGCGCGTCGCGAATGGGTGCGCATTTGTTTGCCCGCTGTTAATTCGCTGCTGGAAGGCGCCAAGAAGCTCTCCCTCGCAGATTTAGTCCCGCCCCTCGAAGTGTTGTCTGTGGAGCTTTTACAGGCTCAAAAGGGCCGTGGAGCCGTGCTGGAGGAAGAAGCTCGCACCCAGCTGCTCAACTGCTACCAAAGCTTGGCTAAGGTGTTGCCGGAAGCCTTTTCTGTGGCGGGAGAACAGAATCGGCGTGAGCCAATTATTATCGATAGCCTGCTGCGCCAAGTGCCAGGCGTGAATAAAGTTCAGCTCGACAAGATTTACGCGGTGGGGCTCAGCCAATTAAAGATGTACTATGAAGCGAAGGCGGAGGACCTCGCGGCAACCACTGGCCTCAGCCTCGAGCTTTCAGCTCAGATCCTGGAGCGTTTTGAGCGCTACCGGCGTCGCTCCGCATCGATCGTACCGGAGCCGCAAAGGAAGGCTGAGCATGCTCAGCTTGAGCAGCTGGTGAGTAAGCTTCGGCGCCACAATCAATCCATCGAAGATCAAGCTCGCAATTGGACGCGTAACGTGAGCAAAGAGAAACGGAAGCTCCGCCAAGCACGCACTGATGGTTGGCTTGAGATCCAGGTGGTCTTGGCACGGCTTGGGGAAGCTTCCTTGATTTCTCGGCTGGAGCGCTTCACGTTCATGCGAAAAGTCGAGGAGCTAGAGAAACTTCTGGAGCGCAGCAAAACCGAAAAACGGGAACTCAACGTCTGAGGCGAGATTCACGATGGCCGAATATTCAAGAGATGAAGTGATCGAACGCGTCCGGAACAAGCAGCCGCTAGCACGCTGCGACCTTTCGGGGCTCGATTTGTCGGGTGCCCCCTTGGAAGGTGCAGACTTCAAACGGGCGGATCTCGACGGCGCCAATCTGGAAGGCGCGAAGTTGCGGGGTGCCAGCCTACGGAACGCCAGCCTGCGCGAGGCCTTCTTGAAGCTGGCCGATTTATCGGATGCTGATCTTGGTAAGGCGGATTTCGAAGGTAGCAATCTCACGCAAGCTAATCTTCGTGGAGCCAATCTCGATCGAGCAACGCTTGAAGGAGCGAATCTCACGGAGGCCGATCTGGTAGGCGCTCGCTTGAGTGGTGCACAGCTGGCTTCTGCAGAGCTTGGGAAGGCGAATCTCTCCAACGCGAATTTGACGCACGCCGAGCTTCCAGAAGCCTATTTGGGTGGCGCTAAGTTTCGCTCAGCCGACTTGAGCAACGCGGATTTGTCTGGCGCGAATCTTGAGGAAGCGGATTTCTCCTCGGCGACGTTGCATGACACCAATCTCGAAGGTGCCGAGGCCGTGAGCACCAACTTTACGAACGCGGCACTCTTGAACGCTCGCCTCGCGAGGGGGCGTTTTAGTCAAGCCAACTTCACCGGTGCAGACTTGCGTCACGCGGATCTGGCGGAAGGCAACTTCACCTCCACGACCTTCACGGGAGCCAAGCTGTTTGGCACCCTCACCAAGGATGCCGTGCTCGAAAGTGTGGCCGCCGATTGGCTGGATGGTAGTAAAGGTGGCGACGGAACCAAACGCATCTCAGGTGAAGATGTTGCGGCTTTTCTCGCCGGGAAGCTGACCCCTGGTGCTGCGGCAACGCGCTACTTTGGCGAGGGCGATGTGCTGCGCGATGCGACGTTGGAGTTTGGCGAGGGCTCGGCAGTGGAGATCGATAGCCGCTTCGAAAAGTGCAACATATCGCTCGGAGAAGGCACGGATTTGGTGGTGGGCGAATCCGGCGTGCTCAGTGAGTGCGTGATCACTGGGGGTGGAAACATCACCATTCACGGCAAGTTCTTTGAACGTGAGAGCCCTGGGATCTCGGGCCCCAGAACGCTCGTGGTGAGCGCGAAGGGCTCGTTGGTCGGAACGATTGCTCAGGGCTCCGAACCCACGGCGTTCGCCTTTCAGCCTGGGTGCCGGCTGCGAGTCAAGATCTTAAGGTCGCAAGCTTGAGTTGAGGAGATAAGAACCATGAATGATCGCAACGTCTCAGATGTGAATCTTCGGCATACCATCGTCGAAGAAGGCAGCGAATTTTCCGGGAAGCTCAACTCGAAGGTGAACATCCTGGCGCATGGGCGTTTGGAAGGGGAACTGACGGCCCCAGCTCTCAACATCAGTACAACGGGTGCCGTGCATGGGAAGGTGCGAGTCACGTCGCTGGAATCGGAAGGTGAGATATCCGGGGATCTTGAGGCCGATACGATGCGCCTTGCGGGTGCGGTCCGTGATAACACCGTGCTCCGAGCCAAGACGTTGGAGGTTCGGCTTTCCGGAGAGACAGGCGCACGGCAAGTCGTCTTTGGCGAGTGCGAGCTTCAGATTGGTGAAGCGCCGGAGGATGAGAAGGGCTCTGTCAAGAAGCCCAGCGCTGGGCGTAATAAGGGCCGCCGTGGGGGCCAAGAGGCAGCAGCGGCTGAGTCAGCGTCGCGGTCCGCTGAATCTGCGTCGCAGCCCGAGGCTGAGAACTGAACGATTCCCCCCATGAGCGATCCGAAAGAGATCTGGCGCAACTGCAGCAGCTGCCGGCTGCCGATTGGCTTCAAAGCACCGCATTTTCGTTGCAGTATTTCGACGTGCAACAAGAAGCGCATGTTTCTCGCCTTCTGCACCCTTCCTTGTTGGGAAGC
>CAZSUA010000009.1:0-49121 GCA_964609655.1 uncultured Polyangiaceae bacterium
GCACAAGAGCGCGAAGATTCCATCAGAATGTACGAGGACTCCTTAGCGGTGTCACACCGTGAAGGTAAAGCCGAAGGTAGAGCCGAAGGCAACGCCGAAGGTAGAGCCGAAGGCAACGCCGAAGGTAAAGCCGAGCTGGTGATCAAACTGTTAACTCTACGCTTCGGTGCGGTGAATCCGGTCAACGCCGAACGCGTCCGCAATGCCTCCCCGGCAGAGTTGGATACGTTTGCTGAGCGCGTGTTAACTGCTCGGGATCTGGTCGACGTTTTGGCAGGCTGAGATATACAACGCGGCGTGACCGTGAATTTTCACCTGCTGTCCTCTGCGTGTAAGAACGTCAGCGTATTGTCATTCAGATCTTGAATCTTGACACCAAAGACCAGAACGTTCGGGAAGTTGGCCCCAACTGATGACCCCTTCCCCTAGGACCACGTGCGATCGCCGAAAGCTGAGCTTGATGCTCAGTGGGTTGCTCTTGGGGGAATTAACTTTGAGCAAGTATCTCTGACGTGGCCTAAGGGCCGCGTCGTTGACCTTCATATCCGCGACGGCCAAGGAGCCCACTGTGCCCAATTGAGCTAGAGCGCTGGCACAGCCTCTGAAAGCGCGGCTAACAATAGCGCGGGGTCCACGTTGTAAGCCTCCATGTGCACAAAACGTGCTGAGAGTGCGCTAGGTGAAGCCGTACAGACGGCAAGATTGGCATCCGCGGGGCTGCTCTCCTGGTTCGTGCGTCGGCCCGCTGTGGAAGCGGCACCATTCAAGCGACAGCCAGTTTGGCGTTGATGATAACACGCGCACGCGTCACCAACTCCCTTCTTCATGGCCGTCCAAAAACGATTCGGATAGGTAGCGTCGTCCTCGGCAGGCGTAAGCTTCATGCTGGAGGCTTGGCTAATGTGAACAGTGCCCGCACAACCAGGCAGATTATTGCTCACGCCGGCGCCGTGATACTCAAGGTGCAAGTCATCTCGAGCGGCTTCCAATCCGTCGTAGACGGCAAAATAACCGTTTCGTATCGCGTGCACCACATCCGAATCCCGCATGCAGGTACCATCGCAGGCGTAATTCTGGACTTCGGAACAGCCTGAGCAAGACGTGACGTTGCAGCGATGTGCCGTGTTTTGCAGAAAAGCCACGGCGTTGACGTCTCGAAACAGGCGAATCGCGCGATCATCTCGAAAATCAAAGCCAAAGTGAGGTGAATCGATGACCAATGACCGCGTTCCGGTTAACTCTCCAGGATCCCGAAACGCGAACACACCTTGGAATTGTGAGGAAACATCCCGCAGCACCCAGTAATTTCGGCCGGTCGCCGCATCCTCGAGGCGCACCGCCTCGTAGCCCATGGTCCGAGCGGCGGTCGCAAAGCTTGCGCAATCCTTGTTGGCCCATGCCAGCGCCGCTACCCGTGCGGCTTGCCACTTGTCGCTCGTGGTTTCCCAGATTGGCATGGTCATAGCGGCAGAACCCGAATAGGGCGCTGCGGCGAGGTAGTCCAACAGGTCCGCGGCAACGTGCTTCAAGCAATCATTCGCTGCATTGGAGGCTCCCGCAGACCCTCCCAGGTTACCGGCGCTACCACCTGAAGCGAAGCTGCTTTCGTTGCCTCCTACGTTCCGTCCGCCCCCGCCGGAGTCAGCGCCGCCCAAACCTGAGATCGCTACGTTACTCGCGCCGTTACAGCCCGAGAGGCAGACGGCTAGGAGGGTGAGCTCTGCCTGGCCAAAGCGTTTGCTGAGCATTGGGCAAACGATAGCCGGCTTTGTGTGTGACCCGGAAGGGCTGCCGAGCGCTGTTGCAGCGCCATTTGCAGAGGGCGTCCTTTCTGCTTCGATCGCGACAATGGTTAGCTGGCTCTTCGGGGCCCTTGCCGTTCTGCTTCTCATGGCCTTTTTGGGCGCGCTGCCGGGCCTGAGCTGGTACGGCACCGTCGTGCGGCGGGGGCCAGCGCTCAAATCTCGACTGGCGCTCACCTTCGATGATGGCCCGCATCCGGAGACGACCCGCCAAGTGTTAGCGCTCCTTGGCCGCTTCCAGGCATCGGCAACCTTCTTCGTCACTGCTCACCGAAGCAGCCATTCGGAAGCTCAAGTGTGTCACGTTAAGTGAACTTCTGGGCGCGCGCTGAAGCAGCTTACTTCTTCGCTCTGCGAATGCGAGAACCCTTGCCGCTCGGCTCCCAGTCGATCCAGTAGATGTCGTCAGAGCCCAACGCGAACTGTAAAACGCGGTCTGTTTGGCGCAAAACGGAATCGGGCTTGCTGCAACCGGAAAGTGCACAGCGCTTGAGCCGACTCTTGCCCGGGACATACACCTCGGGACCGTAGGGGCTGGGGGTCGCATGGGGACCGGGCGGTGCTGGCGAAGGTGGCGGTGCTGGCTCCTGTTCGATCCAGTAGAGGTGCCTGTCGTCGGCCCCGAACTGAGGGATCGAGTTGCCCTCCGCGCTGAGACCTATGGGGAGGCTTGGCGCATTGGGTGCACATCCTTCAAAGGGGCAAACCATGGCGCGGTCCAGCGAGGCTTCGTTGGCGACGATGAGCGAGGTCGAGTTGGACGCGAAGAGCCACGCATGGTCAGCGATCACGGTCGAGGCTGCTAAGTCATTCAGGGGGGCTCGCTGCACGCTATAATGTTCCATCGACTGAGCCCTCGAATACACGTATCCATCTTTGATGAGCGTCGCGAACGCAGGGAGCGCGGGCGGTGGATCGAGCCGAAGCGGAGCTGCGCCGCAGCCCGATGAGGGGCAGCAGTAGGACGCGTCAAAATCCGACCAACAAACGTGGCTCTCATCGCCCACCAAGGAGCTCCACTTGTCGCGTACTGGCCCATGGATGATGTCCACGGGCTCTCCGCTACAACCCGTCACAGGACAGGTACGGAGCGCCTCTTTGCTCAACCAATACGCGCGCCCGCCGCCCAGGCTGACGGCGGGGTATTCCCAAAGAGCCGTGTCGAAGACTTCAACCGTCCCTGGGCAGTCCCTAGTGTCGCACCCGCGCAAGGTTGCTGCCGAGTGAGCGCGCGTCGTCCACAAAAGCCGGGACCCTTCGGCGTAGACATTGGAGATGTCTTCGCCGCTCACCACGATCTCATCGTCGAGATCAACATTTTGGCCGGCGCAGCCAAACATCATAAATCCAATACATAATAATCGACGCATGGTGTTCTCCTGACGACTATCGAACAAAGCGCACAATGCGACTTCGAAAGGCTCCGGTTGAATCAACCTCCCAGGCCACCACATACGCGTGCGTTTCATCGACGGCCATGGGGGGCTGGTTTGTCAACGGCTGCGAGCCCGGGGGGCCTTCAAAGGGAATTTCAATGGTCCCGAGATGTTGCTGTGTTTCGCGGGCACGCTTTGAGCAGCTCACGATTTCAAAACTGTTGCTCCCCCGATCTGCCGCCTGACGTCCAAAAACAAGGTGGTCTTTGTCAGTGATCACGAGGCGTGGCCTTAGCTGTTGACCCACCGCCAACTCCGGCCCCTCAGGACAGCCAGCCAACGCACAGCGATTAATAAAACCAGCGAGGCTGCTCACGGGCCAGTACACGTGATGCTCATCAATGGCGACCCAAGGGGCGGGCGCACCGAACGAATCAGGCGTTGAAAACGCCTCGACCAGTAACGTCGGCGGGCTTGTTCCGTCCTTCCTTTGCGACACGAGACTCCCGCGTTCGGATATCCAGGAAATCGACTCAGGCCCCGAATAAATGTGCTCCTGCTCTGGATTGACCGTGCCACCTGATTGCGAGATTTTCGGGCCGTTTTCCCCCCAAGAGGGAAGGCGGCGTGCGGGTGCCCCGGATCGAGGGGCTGCACTGAAAGCAGGCCAATTCTCGGTCCGATAATAGACATTGATTTCATCGACCTCGAAGCCGAGCACTCCAAAGACGACTTCGCGTGGGCTTTGGCACTCTCCCACCGAACAAGCAAAAACTCTGTGACCAGGAAAATCACCTGACCCCTTGCCTCCGCCGCCCCAGCCACGCCAAAAAATCTCACCCGCACTCACTCGGAATTCGCCAAAATATGAGACGCCGACGACATTCTCTGTGGGATACGCAATCTGCGACGACTGGCAATTGCTCTTGAGACAGCTTCTCAACACGCGATTATAGGAATCACCCCATCCAAGACCGACTGACCAATAGATCCTGTCAGAGTCCACGGCGATTCTGGACACGAACTCGTTTTCAGCTGCGATGATTATCTCGCCCTCGGGGACGACTAGCTCGGGCGAGTTGCTTGTGTTTGCAGCCGTTACTGCCCCATCGAGCTCAATAGACTCAGCCCTGCAAGCCACAACACTTAACATTAATACAGTGCTCATTGAACGAAACATGAATGAACTCCCGACTGGCCTGTGCTCAACCTTCTGCATTACTTCTCTGTTCATGTTTGTAACGAGTAGCTAGAACCGTCACTAAAAGTGACGAGAAACACCCGCACCAACGGCTCCCGACAAGCTCGGCGAAGTCCACACGTCGGCGCCATGCAGGCGTAGCGTGATGGGGGTCAATGTCCTCAGTAAGTCCGCATTAAGCAGCAGCGACCAACTCGCTGCGATCGGAAGATCGAGTTCAACACGAGCACCGATCGCCGAAAGGGCCGAATTCTCAGTGCGCGGGCCGGAGACTTTGGCCCCCTCTGAATGCCATAGACCAAGGTTTGCGATCCCACACCCCAAAAGCCAACCCACCCGCCAGCAGGGGGCAAGGCTGATTCCGAACTGCTGTGCGTGAACCTCGCCACCCAGGAGGGAACTCTGCGCACCACCAAGCGTACCGAAGAGGTCTAATTCGATCTGAGCACTGCCGAGCCGGATCCTGCCGCCAACACGAGCACCTGGCACGACACTGGGTGCCGCGCCGAACGCGAGCAATGCGCTGCCCTGTAAGCTGAATTCCGTTGAACTTCGGGGCGCCGCTACTGGTGGCACCCTTCGAGCTTGCGCAGGGGCAGGCGGTGTCGGCTGTGCTTCGCTTGAAGGAGTGAGAGATCCTTCAGTTGCCTCATCGGTGGCGTGGCCGTCAGCCGCTGGCGCCTCGGGTGACTCTTGCGGATTCTGTGTGCCCTCATCGACTGCCGTCTCTGCTGTTGGAAAATTCAAGCCCACGGAAGGATCTAGTGTGATGCTGATCGCGAGCGCGAGTGCAGCCACGAGCTCGTCACAGTTGTCGCGAGTCTCCGTGAGCTCGCGCGCACCCCGAATAATGCCATCTGAATCGATCAAGCGCACACGCCCGCTCAGCCCTGTTGGCACATCTGAGATCTCGACAATCAAGATCTGGCGAGCAGCCGGAAAGAAAGGGCTGTAGCCGAGGCGTTTGGAAACAGCTTTTTGAAGTTCTGCTCCGTCGGGGCAGTCCAACACTTGCGGGCTGCGCGCGTAGTCGAGCCGAGTTGAGATCCCGGTGTCTGCAGCCGATGCACTCCCGATCCCGACTGTCTGAACGAGCAGCATCCAAGAACAAGCGCGAATGAGCCACACAAAACTTGGAAATTCTTTCACGGTAAGAGCGCCGGCTCGATGGCTCCCGACAGCAAGCTGGTCGGATACCTGTCGTGAAAGCTCCTGGCCAGCTCCTGGGCTTCGGGCAGCCTGCGGAGTGTCAGCAACGCCTGTATTTCTAAGGCATCGCGCTCTTCGGCTAGCCGCCCTTCCGGAAACTGCTCTCGATGACGCTTGATCACGCCCAACACCAATTCGGCTTCGCCCGCCGCCGCTTGCATTCGCGCGGTGTCCAGCAACGCTCGCTCACGTTGCAACAGAGAAACGCCTCGGGTGGTGCTAACTTCCGAATTGGGACGCCGCTCAGGACGTTGATCACCGGCGGATACCGCTCGCGAGCTCTCATCCGATTTCCTGACCTTCACAAAATTCGGAGGTGGCGCCTCGGGTATCACAGTGGCTGGGCGGACCACCGAACTCATCGGTGCAGGCTGGTAGACGACGCGCACCTCCGGCGGACGCAGAAGCCCGTATGCGGTGGCTCCCATTCCACCACCCAGAAGCCAGGCTCCCAATAAAGAAGCTGCCTTGGAGCGCAAGAAAGGTACCCGCGCAAGCAGCTCAATCCCTTCTTTCGCAGGCCCAGCTCCCTGAGTGTGGTCGACGTTTATCGGCGCAGCCGCAGACAAGACTTGCTCAAAGACACGCTGCCGAACCTCCGGCGGGGGAGGACTTCCGGGGCCCAAGTTGCGGAGTGCTTCAAGCGGATTCATTGCCACCTCGTTGCCGCGAGATGCGGCGGTAGGCCAACTGAAAATCTTCACGAGCTAACCGCAATCTGGAGTAGGCCGTATTGAGTGGGATTTCGAGCGCTCTTGCAATCTCCGGCACGCTGTTTCCGTCGACCTCGTGCAACAGCAACACGGCGCGCCGATCAAGGTCCAGGCGCTGCAAAGCCAACTCGGCAGTGTCGAGGTCTTCCCGAGCAATGAGTTGGTCGGCTGCTGACTGGGTGCCAGACACTGCCTCCACGACGACTCCGAACCGCTCAATGCGATGACGCGCTAGGCGTCGGTAGTTGGAAGCAGAGCGATACGCGAAGCCGAAGAGCCATGGCCTAAGCGGGTATTCGTCGCGGTACTCGTCAAGGTGGGCATGAACGGCCATGAACACCTGTTGGGCTTGGTCCTCCAAGTCGCGCGCCGGGACGCCTAGGCGCCGCAGAGTGCCCCACACGTACCCAAAATGGTCCCGAAACACCACGGTGAAGTCGGTGCGCGCCACGGGGCTGCTGGGCACTTCTCTTAGGGGGACTCGTTGCACTCGCCGGGTCTTTGTCTCGAAAACCAAGTTCTGTCACGCAAAGTGAGAGCCGTCGTCGAATTTATTGCGAGCCCCAAGTGCATCATCTGCGGAACCTATACCCCCGGTAGACGCTGGCGCCGCCGGCCGCTGACGAGGTGCCGCCAGTTGCCGGCTTGCCACCGGTCGACGATGAGTTCGCGCCACCGGTCGCGCTCTGCTGGTGAGTTGACGTGCTTGCAACGCCGCTGCCCGCGAGCGCCAAGAACGCCAACGATACTTAGAGCGGCGATACTTCTGTTGTCGCAAGCTCGGTGTTGCAGGTGATCTCCATATTGATGCCGAGCGACATCACATGGTCAGCACCCATGACGAAGCGAAAGCTCGGGCTCACCAGGCCTCCCGTGGCTCAGAACCGCGTCGTCATTGCACCCGTCAACTTGCGGCTACGCATGCCCTAACCCTAACGCCTGGCCGGGCAGAAAATCCGCTCAAGATCGACTCGCCATTAGCACAATTGGTTCAAGGGCCGGAGAACTTGAGCTTGTCTGCTGAAAGGCCGGCCGCGTGCTCAATCGTATATTAACGTCTTGCGAGGTTTGCCGGGAGATACGCGATTTGTCGGAAGGAGCAGCTCGGGTAGATGCGGGCCTGGGCACAGCACTCTGGCGAAAGTTGGAACGCGCTCAGATCGCAGTGTCCGAAAGCGCCAAGCCTCAGGTTGCGCGATTTGCAACGGGGCGCAAATTGCAGCGTGGCATAGGTCGTCGCAGGTTACCCTATTGCCCAAATTCTCCGTGAAAACGGCTTGGCACGACGGATGCTTGGAAGTGGGGACAAGGGTGCCGACATGCTCCGATGAAGGTCTAAAATGACCCATGCCAATGAATTTGATGACGAACCGGACACCATCCCCGCGCTTTCTCGGGGTTGCCGTGCGTTGGTGGCGGAGGATGACCCGGAGATGCGAGAGCTGGTGGTGGGGCTCCTTGAAATGGACGGCTTTAGCGTCACAGAAGCCACATCCGGTGACGAAATGATCAGAATCCTTCAAAGAGAGAGTTTTGCTGAATTCCCGGATGAAGCTTTTGACATTATCGTTACCGACCTTCGTATGCCGGGCGCGTCTGGGCTCGAAGTGCTCAGTCGCTTGCGGATCGTTGGTTGTACCACTCCCGTGATCATGCTGACAGCTTTCCCGGACGAAACGGTGAGGAGAGACGCGGGCTTGCTCAACAGCATCCTGTTAGCCAAGCCGTTTGCGCTCGAGTCGCTGCGCTGCGCCGTGCACTCCTACACGAACGTGAGCCGACGGGATTCAAGGAGTTGAGCCCTCCTCGCCAAAGTGCTCATTCTCCCGATGAGGCGTTGAAGGCCTGTCAGGTGTAATGTCGACCTGGGTCGTCCGTCTGCACCGGTAACGCCGCCGAGGAGACCCATGAAGACTCAAGAATCAGAACACGCCGCGACTTGCTGTGCTAACCACCCACCAAAGGTTTACCAGATGGAAAAATCGACGACAGATCCCGTCTGCGGGATGAAGATCGATCCGCAGACCGCACGCGGGGGGTCCTTGGTGCACGGCGGCGAGACCTTCTACTTCTGCAACCCGCGCTGCAAGGAGAAGTTCAACGCTGAGCCGGCGCGCTACTTGAAGCCCAAAGAGACGCCGCACAAGCCCGCGCCCGAATCGGCCGCAGCGCTTTCGAGCACGTACGTCTGCCCGATGGATCCGGAGATCGTCCAGGCGGAACCCGGCGCTTGCCCGATCTGCGGGATGGCTCTCGAGCTTCGGACTGTGTCGCTGGCGGACGAAGAGAGCCCGGAGCTGCGCGATATGCAGCGGCGCTTCTGGATCTGCCTGGTGCTCACGGTGCCCACGCTACTCCTGGCGATGTCCGATCTCCTTCCCGGCCAACCCGTGCAGCGCGTTATTTCCCCACAATTCGGTGTTTGGATACAGCTGGTGCTCGCCGCTCCTGTCGTGCTCTGGGGCGGTCTCCCGTTCTTTCAACGCGGCTGGGCATCGCTTGTGAACCGCCATCTCAACATGTTCACGCTGATCGCGCTCGGAACCTCCGCGGCGTTCGCGTTCAGCCTGTTCGCAACCTTCTTCCCGTCGCTCTTGCCACACTCGATGTCTCATGGCGGCGCCGCGCCCGTTTATTATGAGGCTGCTGCTGTGATCATCACGCTCGTCCTGCTGGGCCAAGTGCTGGAGCTCCGGGCGCGTAGCGCCACCTCGGGAGCCATTCGTGCGTTGCTCGGCCTCGCCCCAAAGACCGCCCGTCGCGTTTCCGACGACGGTAGCGAAGTGGACGTTCCGCTCGACCAGGTGGTGGTGGGCGATCGCCTGCGCGTTCGCCCGAGTGAAAAGGTCCCTGTCGACGGCAGTGTGATCGAGGGCGCGAGCGCGGTCGACGAATCGACCATCACAGGCGAGCCCATCCCCGTCGAAAAGACGGATGGCGCGCGAATTACCGGTGGAACGCTCAACGGCACGGGCACCTTCGTGATGCGCGCCGAGCGCGTGGGGAAGGACACGCTGCTCGCCCAGATCGTGGGGCTCGTCAGCGAGGCGCAGCGCAGCCGGGCGCCCATCCAACGACTGGCCGATGTCGTCTCGTCGCGGTTTGTCCCAGCGGTTGTGGCCGTCGCCGCACTCACAGCTATCGCATGGGGATCCTTTGGCCCGGAGCCGCGGCTGGCGTACGCGCTCGTCAACGCGGTGGCGGTGCTCATTATCGCGTGTCCTTGCGCGCTCGGCCTGGCAACGCCGATGTCCATCATGGTGGGGACAGGTCGCGGCGCGCAGGTCGGCGTGCTTGTGAAGAATGCCGAAGCGCTCGAGCTTCTCGAAAAAGTGGATACCCTCGTGGTCGACAAGACGGGCACCTTGACCGAAGGCAGGCCGCGCCTCGTGAGCGTGGTTGCAGCAGAAGGATTTGACGAAGGAGGCGTGCTTGCCAAGGCCGCCGCGCTCGAGAAGACCAGCGAGCATCCTCTGGCCGCCGCGATCGTCGCGGGGGTGATCGCACGAGGAGTCTCCGTGCCGACTGCAACCGACTTCCGCTCGGTCGTGGGGAAAGGTGTCGTCGGAACCGTCGAGGGAGCCGAGGTAGTGCTCGGCAACGCAAAGTTCATCGAAGAACAAGGTGTGAGCACTGAGCCGCTCATGGCCAACGTTCAGCAACTCCGCGAAGAGGGGCAGACGGTAGTCTTTCTCGCAATCGGCAAGAAGCTCGCCGGCATTCTCGGCGTGGCAGATCCGATCAAGGAGTCGACAGCCGAGGCGCTGCGCGTTCTCCGGGAAAGCGGCTTGCGCGTGGTCATGCTCACGGGCGACAACGAGACGACAGCACGAGCGGTCGCCAAGAAGCTCGGGATCGAGGACGTGCGCGCCGACGTTCTGCCGCACCAGAAGAACGAGGTGATCGCGCAGCTCAAGCAACAAGGACACATCGTCGCGATGGCGGGCGACGGCACCAACGACGCACCAGCTCTGGCCACCGCCCACGTCGGTATCGCGATGGGCACGGGCACCGATGTCGCCATTCAGAGCGCGGGCGTAACCCTCGTGAAGGGCGATCTTCGCGGCATCGTGCGAGCGCGGCACTTGTCCAAGGCAGTGATGAAAAACATCCGTCAGAATCTCCTGTTCGCGTTCATCTACAACGCGCTGGGCGTTCCGATCGCGGCTGGGGTTCTTTATCCTTTCTTCGGGTTGCTGTTGAGCCCCATGCTCGCGAGCGCTGCGATGGCGTTTAGCTCGGTCTCGGTCATCGGGAACGCGCTCAGGCTTCGAAGCGTGCGGCTGTGAGGACGGTTGTCGACCGCCTTGTGGCGAACCATCGAGAGTTTTTGTCCTTCCTCGAAGCCCGGGTCCCAAGTCGCGCGGCGGCCGAGGAGATCCTTCAAGCCGCATTTGTCCGAACGCTTGAGAAGGGCGGCTATATTCAAGACAGCGAGAGCGCTGTGGCTTGGTTCTACCGCGTGCTCCGCAACGCGCTCATCGACTTCTACCGTCATCGGGCGAGTGAGAGCCGCGCGCTCGAGGCCCAGCTCCATGAACCCCGCCTGCCCACCGAGCCGGAACTCCACGCTGCGATCTGCGCTTGCATGCGCACGCTGCTGCCAACTCTCAAGCACGAGTATGCTGACATGATCCGGCGCGTCGATCTTGAGGAGCAGCCCGTGAGCGCAGTCGCCTCGGAACTAGAGATCTCGCCGAGCAACGCCGCCGTCCGCCTTCACCGAGCCCGCCAAGCGCTCAAGCGACAGCTAGAATTGAGCTGCGGGACGTGTGCGACCCATGGCTGCCTGGATTGCACCTGCGGAAACATACGCTTGACGTAACGAGTAATTTCGCTCAATAATTCTCCGGGTGATCCGTTCGTTTGCCGACAAGAAGACGTCAACTCTTTGGAACGGAGCGGCGGTTCCAGCTTTCCGAGCGTTCAGGGCTCAGGCGGAGAGAAAGCTTGCGATCCTAGAGGCTGCTGGTAGCCTTTCCGATCTGGGTGGCCTTCCCGGCAATCGGCTGGAGGCCCTCCGCGGAGATCGCAAAGGACAGCACTCGATTCGAATCAACGGCCAGTGGCGGATCTGCTTTCGTTGGCAGGAAGGCGACGCCTACGACGTCGAGATCGTAGATTACCATTGAAGGAACTTGGCATGGCACGAAACAAGATGCGTCCCGTTTCCCCGGGAGAAGTGTTGCGCGAACAGCTTTCCGAGCTCGACCTTTCAGCTAGTGCGCTTGCGGCGGCTCTGCATGTGCCGGCGAATCGGATCACGGGAATTTTGAATGGAACGCGCGCGTTAACTCCGGAAACAGCGTTGAGACTCGAACGTTTCTTCCTTGGGACCTCAGCACAGTTTTGGTTGAACCTCCAAACCAACTTTGACCTACGGGAGGCCGAGCTCGCCCCGAGCAAGAGCATACGATCCATTCGCGCATACACGGCTCTCAAGACTGGCTAGCTCCACGCGGTTTGGAGTTCGAAAGGGGAAAAGCAGAGCGCCGCGGCCACGAGTATTGTAGACAGCCCCATGCTCACTCAATCCTACGCGACCAAGAAGGGCGAGGTTTCGCTCCGCGTGACCCATGAATCGGACATCGATGCCTTGATCGCCCTCAACAAGCTCTGTTTCCCGAGCATGGTTGAGCAGAACGTGGTGTGGAATCGGGGGCAGCTCTCCAACCACTTGCGTGTCTTCCCCGAGGGCCAGTTGGTCGCGGAGTTCGAAGGGCGACTCGTGGGGTCCGTGTCGAGCTTGATCGTGAGCTTGGGAACCGATCCCTATCGGCAGCACACCTACTCGGGCGTGACCGACGGGGGTTTCTTCCACAACCACGACCCGCAGGGTGACACGCTCTACGGTGCGGATGTGTACGTTCACCCTGACATGCAGGGCTGTGGCATCGGCCACGCGTTGTATGAAGCGCGCCGCGAGCTGTGCCGGCGCCTGAATTTACGCCGCATTTTGGCAGGCGGGCGTTTGCACGGCTATCACGAAGTTGCCAAAGAAATGTCTCCGGAAGACTACGTGCGCGCCATAGAAACGGGGAAACGCCGCGACCTAGTGCTCAGCTTTCAGCTGCGCGAAGGCTTCGTAGTTCGCGGGATCCTTCGCAGTTACATTCGCGATCCGCTCAGCAAGAACTGTGCTTCGCTGATCGAGTGGCAAAATCCCGACCATCGCCCGCGCGAGGACGAAGATTTTCGGAAGGTGCGCGTGGCCTGCGTGCAGTACCAAGTTCGACGCGTCGCCAGCTTCCAAGAGTTCGCCGACCAAACTGAGTACTTCGTCGAGACGGCCGCCGACTATCGTGCGGATTTCGTCGTATTCCCGGAACTTTTCAGTGTTCAGCTGCTGAGTCAAGACAGCCTGAAGAAGCTGCCTTCCCTCGAAGGCATTCGGAAGCTCACGGAGCTGGAGCGGCCGTTCATGGATCTGATGAGTCGCCTAGCGCGCGAATATGGGTTGCACATCGTCGCAGGCTCTCACCCGATCCTGCGAAATGAGTCCATCTACAACGTTTCGCCGCTATTTTTTCCAGATGGCGGGCACATTTTGCAACCAAAGCTTCACATCACACCCGCGGAGAAGCGCTATTGGGGCATCACAGGGGGCAATGAGCTCCGCGTGATCGCCACTCCCAAGGCCAAAGTGGGTATCTTGATTTGCTACGACGCCGAATTTCCCGAGGCCGCCCGCTACCTCGCCGATCAGGGCGCCGAGATCATCTTCGTGCCTTATTGCACCGACAACCGCGAGGGACATTTGCGCGTTCGCTACTGCTCGCAGGCGCGAGCCATCGAGAACCAAGTGTACGTGGCCACGGCGGGCATCATCGGGAACTTGCCAAGCGTTGCCGCGATGGACATTCACTACGGTCAGGCAGCAGTGTTCACCCCGAGTGACTTCCAGTTTGCGCGTGATGGCGTGCAGGCCCAGGCCGACAGCAACGTGGAAATGCTGCTCGTCACCGATCTGGACATCAACGATTTATACCGCTCACGCGCCAGCGGCAGCGTGACCCCACGCCTCGATCGCCGTAAAGATCTGTTCGAGTTTCGCTCAAAAGTACAAAACGACCTCAACGATCTGACCCTCGAGGACTCACTGCCCATCGAGCCCACGGAGGAATTTTGAGCCGCTCCACACGGTGAATGACCGCCGCGGCACGGCAATCGGGCGGCTCAGGCCAAGCTATCTCCACGCGCTCGGCGGAGAAGAACTCCAACCCAGGAGCACCCCGACTTGGCCGCTTACTCGAACTGATCTCCGAAGTGTTCGCGCAGGAAACTTCGGAGCGGTACGTCTACCTCATTGGGCGAGAAGTAGGCGTTAAAATCGGTCGTCGCGCCCAGGAGCTGACGCCGAATAGGATCACTGAAATACAGCATGTCGTCGCTAACCGTCATGTTGTCTTTGGGGCGAAGCCAGCGGTAGCCATAGCCATAAAACACCACTTTACGCGTAATTTCAGACACATTCGGGCTGCCCGCATGAAACAAGCGGCGGTCAAAGAAGAGTGCGTCGCCGCGCTTCACCAGCACCGGAATCGCTCCCTTAGGCAGGCTGCCATCGGCGGGAACATCGAGGTTGTTCTTCAAATGGCTCCCCGGCACCACCCACGTGTTCGCTCGGCCCGGCGCCGAGCAATCAGAAAGATAAAACCCAACCTTGAGTGACAAACGCGGCCGCAGCTCACCTTCCAGATCCCGATTCACCCGTCCGCTGTCCTGATGCCAGCCTAACGGGCTTTGTTTGGCGGAACCTGTGAGGGCCGGATTGATCAGAAAATGGGAGTGATAACAGGCGATGTTCCAGCCCAGAATGCCCCAAACTTTAGGGAACGTGCGATGCCAATCGATGAGATGCAGGAAGGCCGGGTCGCGGTGCAAAACGTTGGAGAGAAAGAACACGTCTTGAGACGTGATGGCCTTCTTCGTGTACGGGTCATAGCCCGCATCGAGAACGCGGCGATGCAGCGCATCCACCGCATGTTCCAGCTCCACAGCCCGCGCTTCGGGCAAGACGTCCTTGATGACCAAAAATCCTTGGCTCTCAAACGCGGACTTCTCTTCGGGAGTGAGGCAGTCTTCGGGGCGAAAATTGAGCATGATGGCACGAGCCGGCACGGTGGGTGGCTCGGCTCCAAGAGAGAGCCGGTAACCGCTCGCGGCTATAGCAGATTTCGCTGCGCGATGGTTCAGCGTTGACTTGAGATCCGTGGCGTCGAGCACCAGCGGGTTGGCTTGGGTCGTGGGTCTTTGGCTTTGCGTGCACCCGCAGGGTTCACGTTGCCAAGGCGTGGCGAGGCTCAGTAGGCTACGGACCAAGATGCAGCCTCTCGCTCACACCTTCCCTCTTGGGTTCATTGGACTCGGCGTCATGGGAGGTTCGATGGCGGGCCACCTCTTGAATGCGGGTTACCCTCTCAATATCTTCAACCGGACTCGCGCCAAAGCCGATGCGTTGATCGCGAAGGGCGCATACTTTTGCGAGTCTGCCGCAGAGGTGGCTCGCTCCTCGAGTGTCGTCTTTACGATGCTTGGCATGCCAAGCGACGTCGAGGAGATTTACCTCGGCCCCCCAGGTCTGCTCCAAAATGCCAAGCCAGGCACCCTGCTGATCGATATGACCACCTCGAGCCCCGCGCTCGCTCAGAAGATCTTTACCGAAGCGCGCCAGCGCGAAATCGCAAGCCTCGACGCTCCCGTGTCAGGCGGCGACATCGGCGCCCGCGAGGCACGGCTTTCGATCATGGTGGGGGGAGAAGCTTCGGACTTCGAACGAGCGCTCCCGTTGCTGAAAATCCTTGGCAAAACGATCGTTTTGCAGGGCGGAGCTGGATCAGGTCAGCACACGAAGCTCGCCAACCAAATCGCGATCGCTGGTGCCATGTTGGGAGTCTGTGAGGCATTGGGTTACGCCAAACGTGCCGGGCTCGACCCACACCGAGTACTCGAGAGCATCGGCTCGGGCGCAGCAGGTAGCTGGTCGCTCACCAACCTCGCGCCGCGCATGTTGGCAGGAAATTTCGAGCCTGGATTTTTGGTCAAGCACTTGGTCAAAGACATCCGATTGGCGCTGGATTCGGGAGCGATATTGAATGCTCGAACGCCCACGGTGTCGTTAGCTGGTGAACTCTATGAGGAGCTCCTCGCCGCCGGCGGCGCGGAACAGGGGACCCAGGCACTCTTTCGCCTATTCGACTCCACGCCCTGAAACGCCCTGTTGAGCGCCGACTGTTCACCGCGTTCCACCACGAACGGGTTTCATCCAGTCGACGAGATTCAGCTCGGCACCTACTTGCGCTGCGGACTCTTGGCCCCCGCGTACCCGTGCATCACTGGATTTGCCTTGCCCTGGGGCTTGCGTGTCCAGAAGTGCGGGCGGCCAAAGGCATCGACGGCTCTAGCGCTCGCCGGACTTGAGCTTGCGATCGATAACCTTAGCAGAACTACGTCCACAGCGCTCAGCGTCAGAGCTGATTCGACCTCGGAGCTCAGCCGGAAAGCGGACGGTTCGGGCGACGACGTTAGCTGACAGTGCTGTAGGGAATCAGGTTGGGTTCACGGGGAGGATGTAGATCTAGGCGAAGATGACGCTGATGCCGACGTCGAGCGAACTCTGGTTCCATTTCACGCCGCACCGCACGAGCGCTTGGTTCCCACCGTCATAGAGCTGCACGCTCCATGTCATCACTTCCGCGGCCCCAGCGTGTGGTCCGCCCCCAACATCCTCGGTGACCCATGCCGAAACCATCGTGGTTCCTGCCGGTAGAAGCAGGTTAATGGTGCCAGTAGCGACAACCCGATCGCTGTTGTACGTCGGGCTTGGTCCGACTCGGCGGTACCCGCCACCTCGTGTACCATCCCGCGAGAATTCGTTGCCGCGAAAGTCCACCGTCATCACCTTGACATCCGTGTTTTCCACCATGTGCTAACCTCGCCCAAAAGAAATCCGAGGGCAAGAAGCCACCGTTCACTAAAAGCCGTACTGTGGCGGCAACGGGTCGAGGGAGCGGCCGTTGCTTGCGTAGGTAGCTACTGGTGGCTACAATAAGCGAATGCGCTCCATTGGCATCAAATCGCTCAAAAATCAGCTCAGTGCCTATGTTCGTCTAGCAGCGGGGGGCGAGCGGGTGCTTGTGACAGATAGGGATCGGGTGGTGGCTGAGCTTGGTCCCCCGGCTGCTGGTCGAAGCGATAGGCTTCCCGACGTATTGTTGGCGGAGCTCACCAGGCAAGGTTGGTTAACGCCTGCAAGCAACCCTACGAGAGAGCCACCGCGGCGCTTGCCAGTTGCTCGCGTCGCCGAGCTCCTGAAGGAGTTGTCTAACGATCGAGGCGAGCGTTGATCTATCTGGATACGTCCGTAGTGCTTGCACACCTTCTGAGCGAGGATCGCGTCCCACCGGATTCCCTTTGGGGATCTCCTCTCGTTTCGAGCCGGCTGCTCGAATACGAGTTGTGGGTGCGTCTGCACGCCCGCTCGCTCACCCGCACGCATGGGGATCTGGCACGAGAGCTGCTCTCGCGCATAGCATTCGTGGAGATGACGCCGCTAGTTTTGCAGCGCGCTCTTGAGGCGTTTGCGGTTAGCGTCCGAACGCTGGATGCGCTTCATTTGGCAACCGCAGATTTTCTGCGTGCTCATGGCCAGCGGGTGGCGATCGCCAGCTACGACGAGCGTCTATCCGCAGCCGGTCTCGCTTTCGGCTTTGAGCTGGCAGACCTTGAGGTTTGATGCAGAGAGCCCCTCTGGCGATCAGCTTGAGTTCCCTAAGCCGTTGTCCGCAGGCGCAGGTTTCTTAAACACCACGTGCCACAGCGGAAAGCTATAGAAGAGCCAAACAAGGTTGGCCGTTACCAAGCGCGTTACCATGTAGTGTTGGGCAGCCACCTCCAACACGCGCAGGCTAACCTCGAATAACAATCCCGTCAGGGCGAGGCCGCCGACCTGCACAATAACGAAGAGCACGAGCTCACGCAGGCTTGGGCGTGCATTGGAATGAAAGGCTCCGTACTTTTGAGCAAAAAACATCACGACGCCTCCGGCAATAAGCGCCGGAATGCTCGCTGCACGGGGCGACCAATCCGCCCACGCCACAAGCGCCTGCAATGTCACGAGGTCGACGGCGGTTGCTGCAGCACCTCCTGCCGCTGAGCGCATCAGCCGTATTAGAACACGCCACATCTCGATACTCGGTGGCACCGTGCCCTCCTTCGCTGAGAGACGCAATGCGCGCGTCACAGGCTCGCCAAAGAGTGGCTCCCATATCGAGCTCGTCGGCGCGGCTCTAGCGCCATCGCAAATGCGCGGGTTGCGCGCTACCGCGAGAACTCTGGCAGCGTCGCCACCAACCGCCGAGCCAGCTCCTCGTAGCCACGTGGCCCCGGGTGAAACTGATCGGTCGCGAAGAAATCGCGGCGTCCCAAGAACAGATCGGAGCTGGGGATGACGATAGCGCCGTGGCTTTCTAGTGCGGAAGTTTCGAGCGCCGTGTTCCAACGCAATAGCTCACGGCGTGCTTCTGCTTCGCCGGCACCGCTCACTTCAAACGGATTGTAGAATCCGAGCATTCGGACCGCTGCTTTCGGATTCTGTCGGCGGAGCTTTCTCAGGATAGCTCCAAAGTTTTTCGCAGCCCCCTCGTAGGCCTGGGTGAGAGATCTCGCCGTCCCAGTGGCGCGGATCTCGGGGCGAATCGCGTGGCTCAAATCATTTCCGCCGATAGAAACCAACAACACGTCGGCCTGAGAAACTTGACGTTCGGTTTCAGGGCGCTCCAGCTGGGCCAGGAGCTCCGATGTCTCGGAACCACCCACTCCCAAGTTCACCACAGAAACCACGAGTCCCCGCCCCTCTAGGAGCTTCCCCACTCGTGCGGCCAACCCGCCTCGAACGGTATCGCCCGTTCCCTGAGCGATCGAATCGCCGAGCGCCACGAGGCGTACATCCCGTGTCCGCCTCTGCTCTGGTTGGGGTTCCCTCACACGCAAAGGAGCTTCGGGGCTAGCGAGCGGCTGACCGTAGGTCGATCGGAGGGCAAGCGCGATTCCGGTCGCGAATAATCCCGCCCCGAGGAGCGCTACCGAGACCGGAAGCACGAGATAGAAGAGCCGAGTCCGAAGGAATTTCAGCATGAAGTTCGGCCTTTGGGGTCGACGTTGCGGCAAAAGCATACCAGGAATGCGGGGGTGAACGACATCGCCCTCTCCGCTGTGCGATTGGCCAAGCGTTACGGCGCCCGGGATGCCGCGTCAAACATCTCCTTTGATCTCCGTCGGGGTCGCGTCCTCGGATTTCTAGGGCCCAATGGCGCAGGCAAGACAACCACTATCCGCATGCTCGTGGGGTTAATCCGTCCCACCAGCGGCCACGTTCTAGTTCACGGACAAGACCTGCAAAGACATCGAGAGCGTGCCCTTGGCCACATCGGATGCATTGTTGAGACGCCCGATCTTTATCCATTTCTAACCGGTCGCGAGAATCTTGAACACTTTGCACGCATGCTCGATCGATCCGCCGTGCGAGGAATCGACGAGCTTGCGAGCCTAGTGCGGATGGACCGGCGCTTAGACGAGAAGGTGTCCAACTATTCTCTGGGGATGCGCCAACGGATAGGAATCGCCCAGGCCTTGCTCGGCAGGCCGAGCATATTGATCCTCGACGAGCCGGCGAACGGGCTGGACCCAGCAGGGATGTACGAAATGCGGGAACTCATCCGGCGCTTGGCCACCGAGGATGGTTTGGCTGTGTTTCTTTCGAGCCATTTGCTGACCGAAATGGAAAAAACTTGTGACGATGTGGTGATCATTCACGAGGGGAAAAGCGTCGTCGCCGGTACAGTGAAGGAGGTCACGAAGGACGGTCAGGTTTCGCTAGAAACAGTCTTTCTGGAACGCACGGTGCCTGTGGGAGGGCATACTTTGTGAGGCTGGTGGGGCTGGTCGAGAATGAGCTCCTCAAGCTCGTGAGGAGGGGGCGCTTGGCGCTCGTTTCGCTGCTGCTTTTTCTGTTCATCAGTATCAGTGTTTGGGGGCAACATCGCCAAGAGCAGAATCGAATCCAGAACAACTCGAATCTGGACTTTCGGGCGCGCACTGAGCAGCGCATGAGCGAGCTGTCGCGACAGGCCAAAGAGCGTCGAATATTTGTCGGGTTCACCCGATTCCTGAGCTTTGAGATCGAGAGGCTCCGCTACCATCTGGCGCTAGATCTGGACCCCGAGCGGCGCACGGGTCCGGTGTTTGTGCGCGGATTCGCGCTGTTTGGCACGGGGCTGTTCTTTCCGATGCTGGTGGTTGTTTTGGGCGCAGACGTCATGAGTTCTGAGTTCGCCTTGGGCACCGTTAAGCTGCTGCTCACGCGTCCCGTTCGACGTGCCACAATAGTGCTCTCCAAGTTCCTCGCGGTAGCCATTTCTGCCACCCTGCTTTTGTTGCTAGCTGCGGGCTTGGCCTGGCTCATCGGTGGGGCGGTGTTTGGTTGGTCGGGCTTTGGTGCGCCCGTGATCACCGGCTTTCGCTTCTCAGAGTCGGGCGTTGATGTGCGGGGTGTTCGGGTGGCGCCGCTGTGGATGGATACCTTGGCTACCTTCGGGTTGGCGTGGGCGGCCACCCTCACGGTTGCAAGCGTCGCCGTGCTGGCTTCGGTTGTGTTTCACGGCGCAACTTCGGCCATGGGCTCATTGATGGCGCTGCTCGTAGCCGGAAGCTTGCTGGGCCAGCTCGCAGAGGATTGGGCGCCGGCCAAGTATTTGTTCGTAACGTGCCTCCCGATTGCGCAGTACCACTCAGGTGTTCCTCCGCCGGTTGCGGGGATGAGTGTTAGCTGGTGTTTGGGAGTGTTGGCGCTAGCGAGCGCTCTTTCGCTCGTCCTAGGGATGCTGGTGCTCGAGCGGCGAGACGTGGAGTGATACCGTCAGATTCGCAAGACGACGACCCACCCAAGCTGTGTTCCGATGAGCCTGGCCTCGCCGGTTCGGAGGGTGCAGAGCGCCTTCGGCTGGATGGCCTACTCTTGGCGCTGCTCAGCCTCCGAGCCTTAGCTACCGCTAGCAATCGGCACAGGTCAATGCTGTGGAGCGAAGCAATCAGCCGCACCGAACAGCAACGTGCAGCGGAGGCACGGCAGGTAATCAGGTGGCACCCAGTCGCCCAGTCGCCCTCGAGCGCGCGCAAAGGGTGAAGCAGATGGCCGTTCGGGGGGGCTGACGGACTCGTGCCGCAATTTTGCGCAATGCTGTCCGTCCTCTGCCTTGGTCGAAGCCCACGCGGCTGCTAAACGCCGAGGCATGACGGAACTTAAAGCGGCGCCTACCTCCGAATATTCCTGGCCGTTTCTCGACCCTGCGCTTTCGTTCGAGGTTCGCGCACGGGACATCGTATCCAGGCTAACAACGCCAGAGAAGATTGCGCAGATGCTGCATGAGGCTCCTGCGGTCGAGCGTTTGGGCATCCCACCGCACAACTACTGGAACGAGTGCTTGCACGGCGTGGCTCGCGCGGGGGTGGCGACGGTGTTTCCTCAGGCGATTGGGCTCGCGGCAATGTTTAACGAAAATCTAATGTTCGAAGTGGCGAGCGCCATCTCCGACGAGGCGCGCGCCAAGCACCACGATTTCGCGAGCAAGGGCGATTACGGCTATTACAAAGGGCTTACTTACTGGAGCCCCAATATCAATATCTTTCGGGATCCGCGCTGGGGGAGGGGCCACGAAACCTATGGTGAATGTCCGTTCTTGACGGCTCGCTTGGGGGTCGCATTTTGCAAGGGTCTGCAGGGAGACGACGAGAAATACTTGAAGCTTGTGGCGACACCGAAGCACTTTGCGGTGCACAGTGGGCCCGAGGGGCTCCGTCACAAGTTTGATGCGCAGGTGAGTGAAAAGGACCTTTGGGAGACGTATCTGCCCGCCTTTGAGGCGTGTGTGGTCGAGGCCAAAGCAGCCAGCGTGATGGGCGCGTACAACCGCACGAACGGGGAGCCGTGCTGCGCGAGCCCCACGCTGCTTCAGCGCATCTTACGCGAGCGGTGGGGGTTTCAGGGCTACGTCGTGAGCGATTGTTGGGCGATTCGCGATTTCCATACGCAGCATCACGTGACCAAGACGCCGGCCGAGTCTGCAGCGCTCGCGGTTCGGGTGGGCTGCGACTTGAATTGCGGCTGCACGTATCCGGCGCTGGTCGACGCCTTGGCCGAGGGAATCATCAGCGAAGCAGAGATCGATCGTAGTGTGGAGCGGCTGTTTTTGGCTCGGCTGAGGCTCGGGATGTTCGAGCCGAAGAATCGGGTGAAGTACGCTGATTTGCCTTACTCGCTCGTGGATTGTGATCGCCATCGGGAGCTTGCTCTCGAGGCTGCCCGTCAATCCATCGTACTTCTGAAAAACCAAAACTCCATCTTGCCCCTGAGCAAAGATCTGCGCTCCATCGCGGTGATCGGTCCCAACGCTGATGCCGCGGACGTACTCAAAGCAAATTACTGTGGGACGCCGCCGTTTACGGTGACCCCACTCGAAGGCATTCGGCAAGCGGTCTCGAAGCACACTCGGGTTCTCTACACGGAAGGCTGCAATCACACTGGCCTGAAGGAAGACGCCATTCATGCCGATGGCTCCATCATCGAAGCCGTGAGCCGGGCAGCGCAGGCGGACGTCTGCGTGTTGGTTCTGGGCCTCAGCACGAAAATCGAGGGCGAAGAGGGCGACACCAGCAATCCCGATTGGGCAGGAGACAAGCCGAGCCTCGAGCTTCTGGGGCTACAGCCGCGGCTTCTTGAGGCGGTGTGTGCGCTCGGGAAGCCTGTAGTTTTGGTGGTCATGAGTGGGAGCCCCTTGGCCATCAACTGGGCCCACGAGCACGTGCCTGGCATCGTGCAAGTCTTCTATCCCGGGCAATCGACGGGGACGGCGCTCGCCGAAGTGCTGTTTGGCGATTGCAGTCCCGCGGGGCGTCTACCTGTAACCTATCCGCGTTCGCTCGAGCAGCTGCCAGAATTTACCGACTACTCGATGCAGGGGCGCACGTACCGTTACCTCACCGAAAGCCCACTCTATCCCTTCGGTTACGGCCTCAGCTACACGACGTTCGAGTATTCAGAGATCGCGCTCGATTCCACGTGCATAGACACGCAGACGGACCTTCAGATTTCGGTAGACGTAAAGAACATTGGCCTGAGTGCTGGCGACGAGGTGGTGCAGCTCTACGTCTCAGATTTAACGGCCAGCGCGCGCGTGCCCACGCGAGAATTGCGGGGTTTTCAGCGGATTCATTTGGCTCCGGGAGCGTCCCAGTGTGTCACATTCAAGTTAACTCCTAAAATGCTCGCGCTGGTGGACGAGAGTGGCACGAGAGTGCTCGAGCCTGGAGCCTTCCTGCTGACGCTCGGCGGCAGCCAAGCGGATGAGCGAAGCATCGAGCTGACTCGGCGCGCACCGAAACAAGCGCGCTTCGAGGTGGTAGGCCAAGAGCGCCGGTTTTGAGCTAGTGCTGCGACTGACAGGTCGTTCCCCCCACGCAGGACTAGGGCTGCAGCCCATCACCCTCATGGATCGTCACACAATAGCCACATACATTCACTCACTCCGAGTCAAATCCTCGGATCTGTGGGTGATATCGCGAAGGACCCAGCAATGAGATCATCGCTCCAGCTTCACTCTTACGACACTCTTTCGTCACACACTTGTCACTATTCGCAAGACGCCCCATAATTGCTGAATGTTTACCTTCACCCAGAAGCACGCTCCTCGCCGACTGTCCGCCCGGGTTCTTGATCCGTTCCGCCAAGTGGAGCGCGAAGACAAATGGGAGAACCAATTGATTGCGATCACCGCATTCGGGGCCACCGCCATGCTCGTCCTTTTGCGCATTTGGTCCTAACCCCAAGGACTGCGCCTGCTCGCAGAACGACTAACCGCCGCCGACAAAGTGCGCGATCAATCTTTGGCGAGTAGGCGGGACAGGACTCGACCCTGCGACATACTTAGCATCAGCTGATGGGATGTCGGTCAAACTAGCCTTTGCGAAAGCGAGGATCGTGCGCAAGGCCTGAGCGGTTCACACCAGAAACATACCAGATTGGTAAGCGCCTGGGAGTGCGTGAGCTGCTCGCCCGCACGGGGCGAAATGGAAGCACGAGGCATTTAGGGAGGCCGGCGCCGACAAAGCTTCAGCCCTCCGCGCGGCACGGCGTTTGCGTGCGCAGCGGCATGCCACCCGCCAAAAAGGTCAGCGACTTCCTCATCGAGCGCCTCACACACTGGGGAGTTGACACTATCTACGGCTACTCGGGCGACGGCATCAACGGCATCTTGGGCGCGCTCGGCCGAGCCAACAATAAACCACGCCTGATCCAGCCCCCGCATGAGGAGCTGTGCGCGTTGATGGCCACGGCCCACGCTAAATATACGGGCAAAGTGGGAGTTTGCCTGGTCACCCAGGGGCCTGGCGCGGTGCATGCGCTCAACGGCTTGTACGACGCGAAGCTCGACCACCAACCCGTCGTGGCGATTCTAGGGCAAGTGTCACGCAGCGCGGGCGGCTCATATTATCAGCAGGAAATCGACTTGGTCTCGCTCTACAAAGACGTAGCGCACGAGTTCGTGCATGTTCTGGCCAGCCCGGACCAGGCGCGTCACTTGGTGGATCGCGCCGTGCGCATCGCGCTCGCGGAACGCACGGTCACGGCCATCATCGTCCCGCACGACGTGCAAGACCTGGAAGCAGTGGAGGAGCCCGCGCACGAGCATGGCAAGGTGGTGTCAGCCTTGGGCTACACGCCGCCGCGCGTCGTGCCCCACGAATCGGATTTGGAACGCGCGGCAGGAGTGCTCAACTCGGGCAGAAAGATCGCGCTCTTGGTCGGAGCCGGCGCGCTCGCCGCGAGCGAGCAGGTGATCGCCGTCGCTGAACGGCTCGGGGCCGGCGTCGCCAAAGCCTTACTCGGCAAAGCGGCGCTGCCCGACGACCTGCCCTTCGTCACCGGCTCCGTGGGCTGGCTCGGCACCCGCGCCAGCAACCAGATGATGAAAGAGTGCGACACACTGCTGATCATCGGCTCGCAGTTCCCTTATACGGAGTTTCTACCCAAGCCCGGACAGGCGCGCGCCGTGCAAATTGACATCGACGGCAGAGCTCTGGGCAGCCGCTACCCGGTAGAAGTACAGCTAGTTGGTGACTCCGCTCAAACCCTGGCGGCGCTCCTGCCGCGGCTCGAACAGGCATCGGACCGCGGCTTCCGGGCCCGTGTGGAAGAGTCGGTGCGCGCTTCACGACGCGAGCTAGAAGCGACGGCGCTCGCCCCTGCGGAGCCTCTCAACCCTGCTCGCGTGTTCTGGGAGCTGAACAAGGTCTTGCCGGACGACCTGATGATAGCGGGCGACTGCGGCACGACCACCTTCTGGTACGCGAAATACCTGCAGCTGCGGCGCGGCATGCTGGCTTCGCTTTCCGGCACCTTGGCCAGCATGGGCTCCGGCATTCCTTACGGGTTGACGGCGAAGCTGCAGCACCCGACGCGCCCCGTTCTGGCGATGGTCGGCGACGGCGCCATGCAGATGAACGGCATCAACGCGCTCATCACGGTTGCGCAACATTGGAAGTCTTGGCCCGACCCCCGCTTCGTGGTCGTCGTGCTCAACAATCGCCAGCTGAGCTACGTGACGTGGGAACAGCGCGTCATGGAAGGCGATCCGAAGTTTGCCCCTTCGCAAGACCTGCATGACTTTCCGTACGCGCGCTACGCTGAGCTGCTCGGCTTCGAGGCGCTGCGTGTGACGGACGCGAGCGAGGTAGCCGCGGCATGTGCGCGCGCTTTCCGCGCCGAGTGCCCGTTTCTCATCGAAGCCGTCACGGACCCGAACGTGCCGCCACTGCCGCCTGAGCTGACCCAGAAACAGCGCGAAAAGCTGGCGCAAGCCTTCAGCCAAGGCGATGCGGATTCGCCTGGTGCCCAAGAGCAGCTCGCGCGTTGGGGATAACCTGGCTGAAGATGCCCTCGCGCGCGGGGGAACAGCTTTGCATCAAGCATCAAGGGTCACGACTGGTGTTCACGTCGACGCACTCCGTGAAGCCTGCGGCTGAGGCGCAGGCACTCCGGGCCGCCTTTCGGAGCAAAATCGGTCCGCGATGCCACAAGTGACGGTCAGTACTGATACAGGCTATATGGCGCAACGCTGGCGCAGCAGCGCCGCCGTGGGGGAGCAGCGTGTCGATGAGCAAGCCGATGTGGCCAATCAACGAGCGTTCGAATCTTCGGCGTCGTCTGTTGCGGATGCGCGTGAGGGACTTACGCTCACGACAATGCTAAGGTCTCCTCATGTGGCAGCCCGTCAAAGAACCGTGGCAGTATCGCGTGCTCGATATGAATCCGCCAAGCTTAGATGTTGCGGCCCTGGCTGAGAGCCTGAAGCTCACTCCGACGCAGCGCTTGGAAAACGTCCAGCGTCTGAACGCGCTCGCAATCGAGCTGCAACGCGCAACGCGTGACGCGGCGAAAACGAAATGACCGACTTCAAGCGAATCTTTGGCTTGCTGACCGATGCGAACGTGGAATTTGTGCTCATTGGCGGACTCTCAGTCATCGCGCACGGTCATCAGCGCGCCACGCTCGACGTGGATATTTGCTACGCACGCACGCCGAAAAACATAGCGCGCCTCGCCGCCGCGTTGGCGCCCGTGCACCCGCGCCTCAGAGGCGCTCCCGCGGAGCTGAAATTCCCCTGGGATGCGCAGACCCTTGCCAATGGCCTCAACTTCACCCTTGTGACAGACCTGGGTGACCTCGATTTGCTCGGGGAAGTCGCCGGCCTGGGTAGCTACGAGGACATCGCGTTGAGCGCGATTGAAATTGCGCTCTTCGGATGCCAGGTGGCGATGCTCAATCTGGACCAGCTCATTCGTTCAAAGGCGGCGGCTGGGCGCGTGAAAGATTTGCTGGACCTGGAAGCGCTCCGCAAGCTGCAAAGTGGCTGAAGACTACGCCCCGATCCTCATCGCCGCTATCCCTCCGCCGCGCTTTCATCTCCTTCGCTATTTAGGTGTCCTCTCAAGCCACTCCAAGTTCCGTCCCGAAGTAGTCCCGAAGCCGTAAACGCTGGGCCTGGCTACTGGCGCGGGAATCAGCCTTTCGGGGATGACTGGCAGCGGCACGGGGCATGGTTTTGGGCCTATGCTACTAGCTCCACCCCGCAAAACCGCTCTTCGGTGTCCAAACGTGGCCCTGCATCCCTTTTCCGGGCAGCAAGAGCGCTGCCTGCCCTTTGTGCCAAATGCAGCACGAGCTCCCAGGCATCCTCCGCCGAGAATTCTGCGCTTGCGACAGGACGAGTGGCTTCATGCGTCAAGAGCGCGTACCACGCCTGCATGGCAACCAGTTGGCTGAACGACGCGGGCGGGTTGCGTTACCATGCGCGAGCCTTCCGCTACTCGAAGGAGCTCTGGCAACCCTTTCGTTGGGCGCTCGGCGAATGGCTGTTGGGTTTTCAGCCGAAGGCGCGCACGTTGCTCTTGGTGGGGCCTAGCGGCGGCTACTGCATTCAGCCGTTTGTGTTTGAACGCTACGAGCGCATCGTGTGTTTGGAGCCTGATCCGATCGCTCGCTGGGTCTTTAAGCGCAAGCTGCGGCAAGCGCCGCTTGAGCGTCAGCCACGCTTGGAGTTCATCGCCGAGGATCATTTGATCCAGCATCCCGAGAAGTTGCCGAGGCTTGCTGAAAGTCTCGGGGATACAGCACTGATGTTCAGCAACGTCATTGGGCAAGCTTGCGTGCTTCTGGGTGTGGATGAAGACGGCCCGGCCCTCGGAGCCGTGCGCGCTGCTGTTCAGGAAGCGATCAGCGGACGCGCCTGGGCGAGCTTTCACGATCGCGTCTCAGGTTATCTCCGCCCGAGCTTTGAGCAGCCCTTCTGGTGCGAGACACGCATGACGGATGAAGAATTGACCGAACACTTCTTCGAGGGCTCCCAAGGTTCACCCGAGGAGTCTCCACTCGCGCTCACGTGTCATCTCACCGACCGCTTCTTTCCCGAGGCGCTCCCGCACTCGTATTTCAACTGGGAGCTAGAGCCCGGAGCGTTCCATATCATCGAAGGCGTCTTCTCAGATGCCACCCCTGCATTTCGAGGTTCTCGAAAACAAATCCTCGGCGGAAACGCTTAGCCCTTATCATCCGAGACGCTGGCATCGCCACCGTCGCTTTGAGGCGTATTAACGGCAGGTGAGCTTGAAAGATGTGATGGCGGCAAAATGCCTCTGAAGGCCACACCATACAGATCCCAAACCGTCACAAACAGCGCTCCAATCAGCGGACCTATCACGATGCCCGCTGCACCAAACAACACTATACCGCCTATTGTGGTGAGAAAAATCAACAGATCCGGCATTTGCGTGTCTTTCCCCACCAGCCACGGACGCAGCAGATTATCGACGGTGCCTACCACAATGGAACACCACAGAAGCAGCCCAATCGCGGCACCCAGCTCGCCAACAGCAAACAAGTAGAGCACCGCAGGCAGCCATACGATCGCCGCTCCGATCCCTGGGATGACGGATAAAACAGCCATGGCGGTGGCCCACAGCGCTGCGCCCTCGATACCAACCACCCAGAAGGCGACCCCACCCAGAGCGCCCTGAATAGCGCCTATCACGAGCGTGCCCTTGATCGTGGCGCGCGTGACAGAAACAAATCGCGCCACCATCCGATCTTCCTCGTCGGCAGCCAGTGGCAAGTAGTACAAAATCTTCCTCAAGATAGAGCGCCCGTCGATCATGAAGAAGAACGCCGCGTACAGCATCACAAACAGCGCAAAGAAGAAGGACAGAGCATCCGCCACCGCTTGGGTGAGCAGCCCCACGAGCGCCTGCCCAACGGTGCCGCCGACTTCACTGAGCTTCTGGACTATCGCCTCCCGATGTGGCTCCAGGCTGCGATAGAGGGCGGTATCCTTTAGGGACGCGCTGAGCTCGGGGGCCTGCTCCAGCTGTTCTTGAATGAAGGGTTGGGCTCGCTGACCAAGATCAACGGCCTGAGTGACCACGATCAGAACAAATACCGTGAACGGAATGATCAGCAGCAGCACCAGGGCACTCAGCGTGGCAACAGACGCCAAGGCTTTTCTCCCGCCGAAGCGCGCCGTTAGCCGAGTATGCAGCGGGTAAGCCATTGAGCTTAAGATCGCGGCAAAGAGCAACGCGATCAAAAAGTCTTGGATCATCCAAAGGAAAAGCAGGCTGATGCTGAGCGCCAACAGCACCAACACCACTTTTTGTAGGCGCGCCGGATTCCGATCTTGAAACTCATGCATAACGAGGGTCTTGGGGTGGGGACACGGGGGACTGAGCACACACAGGGTCGCGAGCGCTCAAGCATGGCCTGAAGCCGGGAGATTTGCGCGAAGGCTGTGGCGTGTAAAGGCCAGCAGCTAGCACGACCTGGAGCACAGGTCCCTTTGAGGTGCTGATCAATCCTACGTCTTGATAACGCTTGCGATATAAGGGGCCCCCGCCAACCCCAACAGGTGAATGATGTTCAGCTCCAACTCAGAATTCCAAGCCAGTAACGCCGCCCTGGAGGCTCGGGTGGACGCCATCTTGGGCAAATTGACACTGGAGGAAAAGATAGACCTCTTGAGCGGTGCGCCGACCCAAGGCTCGACACGCCCTAACGAGAAGGCGGGCATTATCGAATACAAGATGGCCGATGGTCCTGTGGGCGTGCATTGGTGGTGCAAAGCGTCCACGGCGTATCCCACCTCGGTGAGCGCAGCCGCCAGCTTCAATCTCGAACTCGTCGGCAAGATGGGTTGGGGCCTGGGGAAAGATGCCCGTGCGCGCGGCGTACACCTGCTGTTGGCACCTGGCGTTAACATGTATCGCTTGCCGGTGTGTGGCAGGAATTTCGAATACTTTGGCGAGGATCCATTTCTTGCCGCTGAAGTAGCCGTTGAATACATCCGTGGCGTCCAGAGCCATGGCGTCTCCACCACCGTGAAACATTTTGCCGTAAATTATCAAGAATTTGAACGCCATCTGTGCAGCGCCGATGTCGATGAGCGCACGTTGCATGAGTACTATTTGCCAGCGTTTGAAGCCGCCGTGAAACGAGGCGGCACGGGGGCATTGATGACAGCGTACAATCTTCTGAATGGCGTGCACTGTTCGGAGAGCGAGCTGCTCATTCAAGAGATCTTGAAGCAACGTTGGGGCTTCGAGGGGTTAGTGATGTCCGATTGGGTTTCGGTGTACAGCGACGTCCCAGCAGCCAATGCGGGGCTCGATCTTGAGATGCCCTCGCCGCGCTGGTTCGACAGGGAACATTTGTTGCCCGCCGTCGCGGATGGGCGCGTGAAGGAAGCAGTCATCGACGACAAGATCCGGCGCCTGGTGCGCTTGGGTCTGTGTTTTGGATGGTACGAGCGTGAGCAGAAGCTCTCCGAGATCCCCGAGGATGATCCGGAAACAGTGCAAATCGCGCTTGATTTGGCGCGTGAGGGCGTCGTCTTGCTCAAGAATGAAGCAGGTGTGCTCCCGCTCGCCAAAGGCCAGAAGATCTTGTTGATCGGGCCGCACGCGGAGGTCGCAGAAATTGGTGGCGGTGGCAGCGCGTACAATCGACCGTTCCGTGCGCCCAGCCTGCTGGAAGAATTGCGCGCTCTGGTGGGCGAGAGCGGCAGCGTGGTGCATCAGCGCGGCTATGAGCCCGAGCGTGCCCTCACGTTATTCAGCACCGCAGAATTCATTGCACCCAACGGCGAACGCGGACTGTTAGGCGAGTATTTCAACAATGACACCTGGAGTGGCGAGCCGTTCGCAGTGCGCGCCGATGAACGCGTCGATTTTGTTTGGCAATGGCAGCCTGCCGTCGAAGGCATGCAGCATAAGCAGACGTCCATGCGTTGGACGGGCTTTATCCCGGTACCCAAAGCCGGCCGCTACCGCGTGTACGTGCGTTGCAACCACGGCAACTACAAGCTCACACTGAATGGCCAAGTCGCGCTCGAATTCTCAGGCTTGAACTTGCGGCGCTTTCCAGATGTGGTCGAAATCACGCTCGAAGAGGGCAAAGCTGCGCTTGAGCTTTCTTACCTGCGCACCCGCAACGACGACGGGATTCAGCTCGCTTGGGAACCGGCGGAAGCGAGTGAACAGGCGCATCGGGAAGGCCTCGCAGCAGCACGTGAAGCGGATGTCGTGGTCGCCTGTTTCGGCTTCACTCGACATACCGAGAGTGAGTGCGATGATCGCGAGTATGCGCTGCCCGCGTCCGTCACCGACTATCTGAAACAGCTGGCTCAAGTGAACCCGAATCTGATTGGGATCTTGTTCGCTGGCGGCTCCGTAGATGCCGAGCCCTTCGTTGGCCTCACGCGCGGGCTGTTCCACGCCTTTTATCCGGGTCAAGAAGGCAGCAAAGCGCTGGCGGAGCTCTTGTTGGGGCTTCAAAATCCGAGTGCCAAGCTGCCCTTCACCTGGGAAAAACGCCTGCAAGATCGCATCGAATACGACTCGTATTACGACACCGATGGGGACAATCGAGTGGAGCTCAAGAATGGCATCTTCGGCGGCTATCGCCACTTTGATCGCGCGGAGGTTGAGCCGCTGTTCGCCTTTGGCCACGGCCTCAGCTACACAACCTTCGAGCACAAGAACCTGAAGCTCTCTTCTCAGGTGTTAGCCGCAGGTGGCGCGCTCAGCGTCAGTTGCGAGATCACGAATCGGGGTAAGCAGAGCGGCAGCGAGGCTGTGCAGCTCTATCTTTCGCACCAAAATCCGCGCTTGGTGCGTCCGCCGCAGGAACTCAAAGGCTTCGCCAAAGTGAAGCTCGCTCCAGGCGAAACGAAACGCGTGGTCCTCGAAATTCCGGCAAAAGCTTGCTGTTTCTACGATCCCGAAGTGCACGACTGGGTGTTTGAGCCTGGCAATTTCCGAGTGCTGCTCGGTGCCAGCTCGCGTGACATTCGGCTCTCAGGAGCTTTCAAGACGGCGTGACGGGGCAGGTTGCGGGGCCGAGCCGCAGGCGTCTCAAGCGAGCTGCCCTTTTGTTCCTTCGGAGATAGTAAGCATGCTTACTACCTCTTCTTTGATTTTTGGGGACCTCTGCGGAAACCAAAGCCGAAGCCGAAGTCGAAGCTGAACACAATTTAGCGCGTTCGAATTGCTCCGACCAGGCGTTCCCAGCGGGTTCGCCCGTCTAGGCTTGGAAACTTATCGCTCTTCGGGCACGTCCGAGCGTTTCAAATTGGCGGCGATAAGGTCGCGATTCAGGCGTGCAATGTGCCCGATGCTGATGCCCTTGGGGCAAGCCGCTTCGCATTCGCGATGATTGGTACAGCCGCCAAAGCCTTCCGCGTCCATTTGGGCGACCATTCTCCGAGCGCGATCGTGGCGCTCAGGCTGGCCTTGCGGCAGGTGAGCCAGGTGCGAAAGCTTAGCCGCCGTGAAGAGCATCGCTGAGGCGTTGGGGCAGGCGGCAACGCAAGCGCCGCAGCCGATGCAGGTTGCCGCATCGAACGCAGCATCGGCGTCCCGCTTGGGCACGAGCACAGCATTGGCATCCGGGGCCGCACCTGTTCGGACGGAAACATAGCCTCCCGCTTGGATGATGCGATCGAAGGCGCTGCGATCAACCACCAAGTCGCGAATTACAGGAAACGCCTGAGCACGCCACGGCTCAATCCAGATCTCATCGCCGTCGCTAAAGCTGCGCATGTGAAGCTGGCAGGCTGTGGTGAGCGCTCGTGGACCGTGCGCCTGCCCGTTGATGACCATGCCACACGATCCGCAGATGCCTTCGCGGCAATCGTGGTCAAAAGCCACCGGATCTTCACCTTTATGCTGAAGCTCCTCATTGAGAACGTCCAACATTTCCAAGAAAGACATGTGCTCACTCACGTTCGGAAGGGCATAAGTCTGGAAACCTCCCGAGGCCTGCGGATCCTTTTGCCTCCAAATATGTAATGTAAGATTCATTACTTGTAGCTCCTTTGGGAAGGTTTCACATAATCGAAGGTTAACGTTTCTTTGTGGAGCTCGGGTTCAACGCCTACGCCCTTGAACTCCCAAGCTCCAACGTAGGTGAAGTTCTCGTCGTCCCGTGCGGCCTCGCCCTCGGGCGTCTGGTGTTCGGTACGAAAGTGCCCGCCGCAGGATTCTTCGCGATGAAGAGCATCGCGCACCATGAGCTCCGCGAATTCAAAAAAATCCGCGACGCGGCCGGCTTTTTCCAGCGCTTGATTGAGCTCTTCGCCGCTGCCTGAAAGGTAGAGATTCTGCCAGAATTCTTCGCGCAGCATCGGAATACGGACGAGCGCTTCTTTGAGCCCAGCGGCATCTCGCGCCATGCCGCATTTATCCCAGCACAGCTTGCCGAGCTCGCGATGGAACGAATCCACCGTGCGTTTGCCCTTGATACTTAGTAATTGGGTGGTTCGCTCCTTAACATCTGCCTCGGCAGCTCTTACTTCGCTCGTGCTGGCGCTAACGGGTGCAAACTTGTTCTGCGCGAGATAGTTGCCAAGGGTGTAGGGGATAACAAAATAGCCGTCAGCCAAACCTTGCATGAGCGCGCTCGCCCCGAGCCGGTTCGCACCGTGATCCGAGAAATTGGCCTCTCCCAGCACGAAAAGCCCTGGGATATTACTCATCAGGTTATAATCCACCCAGAGCCCCCCCATCGTATAATGAACGGCGGGGTAGATGCGCATGGGCATTTGATACGGGCTCTCGCCCGTGATGCGTTCATACATTTCAAAGAGATTGCCGTACCGTGCCGCAATAGCGGGCTGCCCCAGGCGCTTAATCGGGTCGGCAAAATCCAGATAAACTCCTAACCCCCCAGGGCCCACGCCGCGCCCATCGTCGCAGGCCTCTTTGGCGCTTCGCGAAGCAATATCGCGGGGCACAAGATTGCCGAAGCTCGGGTATTTCCGTTCAAGGTAATAATCGCGATCCACTTCGCCAATTTGGGCGGCTGATTTGCCGATATCTTCTGCTCGTTTGGGCACCCAAACGCGCCCATCGTTGCGAAGGGATTCACTCATGAGTGTGAGTTTTGATTGGTAATCGCCACTCACCGGGATGCACGTGGGGTGAATTTGCGTGTAGCAGGGATTGGCAAAGAACGCGCCACGCCGGTGTGCACGCCAGCTGGCCATGACGTTACAACCCTTGGCATTCGTGGAGAGATAAAACACGTTGCCATAACCGCCCGTACAGAGCAGTACGGCATCTGCGAGGTGGCTCTCGACTTTACCAGTCACCATATCTCGCGTGACGATTCCACGGGCTTGGCCATCAACCAGGATAACGTCCATCATCTCCGTACGCGAATGCATCTTAACGGCGCCATCTGCTACTTGCCGCTCCAGCGCTTGGTACGCCCCGAGCAGGAGCTGCTGACCCGTCTGCCCGCGTGCGTAGAAAGTGCGCGAAACTTGCGCGCCCCCAAAAGATCTATTGTCTAAGAGCCCACCGTACTCCCGAGCGAAGGGCACTCCCTGCGCCACGCATTGATCGATAATGCTGACGCTAATCTCGGCGAGGCGGTGAACATTGGACTCGCGAGCCCGAAAATCCCCACCTTTCACGGTGTCGTAGAAAAGGCGATACACGCTATCGCCGTCGTTCTGATAGTTCTTGGCGGCGTTGATCCCGCCCTGAGCGGCAATGCTATGCGCGCGGCGTGGACTATCTTGGTAGCAGAAGCAGCTGACGTTGTAGCCTAGCTCCCCGAGCGTGGCTGCGGCTGAGGCACCTGCTAAGCCAGAGCCAACGACAATGATATTATATTTCCGCTTATTGGCTGGGTTAACCAGCTTCATATTAAAACGGTGCTGTTGCCAACGCGTCTCGATTGGCCCTGTTGGGCATTGACCATTGAGTTCCATGAAAAGCCTTTCGCCTGACCGCTTTAGCTAACGATGCCGAGGAGCACTGAGAGAGGAATAGACAAATTTCCTGCGGTGATGAGCCCCGCAACCCCCACACTGATCTTGCGGAACATGGGCTGATAGCGAGGGCTGTTAATCCCAACCGATTGAGTCATGCTCCACACTCCGTGATACAGGTGAAAACCGACGCACAGGTTAGCTATCACGTAGATAGAAGTGACCCACGGCAGTCGAAATCCATTCACTAGATTTGAATAGAGATCCGTGAAGCTGTGTTCGTAGTTGCCCATGGATACGCCGAACGTGAGATGTGCGAGATGGTAGAGCACGAAAAACAGAACAATCGGTCCTGTCCAGCGCATGGTGCGCGCGGCGTAGTTAGTGGCCACATCTCGCTTCACCCGATAAGAAATGGGGCGCGCCTGCACATTTCTGGCGATCAACTTCACCGCGCTAACAATGTGGGTAACGAATGAAAGCAAGAGCACCACGCGCGTGCCCCAAAGCAGAGGCAGGTTACTATGGAGCGCCGCTGCATACCCATTGATGGCTTCAGGGCCGGCGAAGATCAGCAAGTTGCCCGCCAAGTGCCCCAACAGATATCCCACTAGAATAACGCCGGAAATGGCCATTAAGATCTTGAGGCCAACGGACTTCTGCAAGAGGCTTTTAACGCCGCTCGGCTCCAGCCGGGTCAGCGCATTTTCCTGAGTCATGTCGGAGACCATGATTCGAGAGACCGCCGGTTGCAATAGAGGATTTTGGGGCCTACCCCAGGGTTTTGTGGGTTGCCTGCAGGCTGGAGCGACTGGCGTTCAAAAGTTGACCAACTTTCTGCGGGCTGCTCTCCCACGAGCGCGGCAACATTCACGTAGGCAATAAATCCAAGGAACACGAAGAGAGTGACTGGCCCCTTCCACCAGGCATCTCGGATGCAGGTGCCCGGCGCGAAAGGGCACTTCAGCTCCCGTTCAACTCAGATTTCAGCGCCGACCATGAACCAAAGCCGCGTGAACGTCGCCGATTCGTCCACGGTCGCGTCTGCGGTTTTGGATACCGGAACCTCCACGGTTGCCTGGACGTGTCGAAAGGGAACGCTCACGTAATTGAGCAACAAGTCGGTGCGGAGTGCGCTGCCTCCCATCGGGAACAGTGCACCGAGCCCGGCTCCCCAATTGTATCCCGGGAAAATCCCGCTATCGAACTCGCAGACCTTGAGCAAAGTTCGACAGGTTTCTTTGTCATCTTTAACTCCGTTCGCCAGGTCGCCACCTGCCAAGAGCAGGCTGGGGCCGATCATGAAGCGGTAGAAAAGTGATCCCGTTTTGCTGTCCGCGAAGACGTGCTCGAGGGTAGCGTCGAGGGCGAACTCTTGGCCCATTTTGAAAGGCACGGCCGTACCCACGGAAGAGGTGAACTCCACCTCGGTATTTGGATTCCAAAGTGCGCTCGCCCCAATGCGAAGTTGCGGCGTCACGTGAAACAATAGATCGGCGCCAACCAGCAGCGAAGAGGTGTCATGATGCGAGCCATCTTGGTCCGTCGTATCCAGAAGCGGATTGCAGAATGAGTTTCCCTGAAGAAACGCACGATCAAATTCGGTGTCGCATTTGATGTCGTTGCTGAAAGTAGCGCGGCCTGAAAGCGAGACGCCGAACTTCGGAACGAACACGACACCCGAACGCTTGGGCTTTGCCGCTTCGGGAGCCTCCAGAGCTACAGACGGAGCGCTGTCGACCGCAAAGGAACTCGCGTTCCCATAGGAACCGAGTGGCGTGCTGTTGGCTGGCGGTTGAGCTTGCGTAGCGGTAACCGGAGGTGGCAACGCTGAAGGCTGCTGTTCTGGCGCCTGCTGTTGGCCTGGCGCCTGCTGCGCTGGTTGTGCCGACGGTGCGGGCGGATAGCCAAGTGGGTCTTCGGAAAACTGGGCAGTGGCTAAGCTCGACCAAGTGGCGCTGAGCAGTATGAGGCTCGTGATAGGAAGCGAATGATTCATGATGGTGTATCCTGGGACCGCTAGCTAACACACGTCCCACCTAGAGCCTATCCCCTAGGGTTACCCTAATGTGCCTAGCGCGGCCTGATTTCGAGCTCAGCACGTCGGACAAACGCACATCAAGCTGGGAGCGCTCGGCTCGGCGCATTGAAAAGCGCCCAGGCAGACGCTCATGCACGCGCACGACGAATCATTCTGGCAGGCGGGTGGCGTTTCCACACAGTGATGCGTCGGACCAAGTTGCAGCGTGGCACACCGCAACTTAACCTGGCCGCAGACATCACACGAAGCAACCGCAGAACATTCAGTGACGGCCAGGCAACGGCCCGTGTAGCAGGTATTCCCTACTTCAGCTGCTTGCCCGGCCGGGCAAACAGGCGCCAAGGAATCACAAGCAATCGCTCGATCATCGCAGCTGCGATTCAGAACGCAGCGCCCCAGCACACAGGCAAGATCGCCGGCGTTAACCTGAGCCGCTGAACAGGAGCTCTGGATGCAAGCGAGCGCGCAGCTCGGCGAGAGCTCTCCTTTCGGCACGGAGGCACAGCGACAACAATCATCAAACAACTCACAGTCTGCCGCCGTTTGACATTCAGCATGGCTGCCCGAACCCGAAATCGCACCACCTGCAGCCGGAGTGCCGCCATTTGAGCCACCGCTACTGTTGGTGCGCCCGCCGGTGCCCTGCGCCACACCACCGCTCGCAGTGTTTCCGCCAGCGTTGCTGGCCTTGCCGCCTGTCGCAGAAGCTCCACCGCTCGGTCGCCCACCGGTGCCCTGCCCCGACCCACCACTCGCTGCTGCTCGCCCGCCAATATTGCCGGAGTCTTCAAAGGAAGCTCCCGCACAACTGATGATGAAGCTGAGCACTGGAACCCACGCGATGAAAGAGCGGTACTGCATGTCGAATGGAGCGCATGTTAGCGTGCCGCATGGCCCTTCACAATTCCTTGGATCGAGTTCTTGAAGTGTTACTTGAGATATCCAAGGAGGCCGGTGAAATCCTGCTGGAAGGCTGGGAAAGTCGACCCAAAACCGAATCCAAAGCGGCGCTGCATGATCTGGTAACAGCCTACGATCGCCGCTCAGAAGCGCTGCTGTTGCAACGCCTGAGCCGTGCCTTCCCAGATTGCGCCATTGTGGGCGAGGAAGGCGGGCGCGTCGAGCAGGCGCCAGGTGCTCCTGTTTTCTATGTCGACCCGTTGGATGGCACGATCAATTTTGCACACGGTTTACCTGTGTTTGCGGTCTCGATTGGTTTGGTGGAAGCGGGTGTACCCGTTGCGGGAGTGGTGCACGCACCAGCGCTGAATTTTACCTTTTCGGGCGCGCTGGGTCTCGGCGCGACGCGCAATGGTCGAAGGCTTGCGGTGTCGCAAGCCGACAACGTGGAACTGTCTCTACTGGTTACCGGCTTTTCCTCGACGCGTCCGCAGCCTACGGACAACATGCCTGAGTTTGCCGCACTGAATGCCGATTCGCGTGGCGCGCGCCGCTTGGGCTCAGCTGCGCTCGATCTGGCATTTGTGGCCGCCGGTTGGCTCGACGGTTGCTGGGAACGCCGAATTTCTTCCTGGGATGTGGCAGGCGGCGCAGCGATTATTGCTGCTGCCGGAGGAAAGGTGAGCGACTTGGATGGCTCACCTTTGGATGTGACGAAGGGTCGCATCTTGGCGTCGAATGGGCACATTCATGCGGAGCTTTCGGCTCGCTTGCACGAGGTGGCGAAGGGCAGTGGTGGGGATTGGCCGTGAGCTGAAAAGCGAGACTACGGCCAAAGGGTTCCCTCAGCCAACATCTGACAGAATGCTCCGAGCGGTAGCACTTCGATGCCTTCAGGCGTGGTGAGCGGCACGGGGCCAAGAAAGACCAATATCCGGCGCGCCAATCCAGGAAGCTCTCCCACCGCACGGAGGCCGCGAAGATCGAGCGGTCGCAATGAACGCCCGCTCTTCACTTCGACCGCAATGGCTTCTCGGCCCCGAGTTAACAGGAAATCCACCTCGGTGGATCGGGCTTCTGCTGGCGACCAGTAATGAATGTCATCGTAGAGGTTCGAGCGCTCCTGGTAAAACCTGAGCAACGTGTAGACAAAGCCTTCAAGCAGCGCACCTCGCTCTTCCGCAGCGACAGTGCCCGTGTGTCTCTTCAGCGCTCGCACGACACCCGGATCAAAAAAATAGAACTTGGGGTGTTTGCGTTCCCGAACACGGAGACGCGACTCGTAAGCACTCAAGGTGTTCGCGATGAGTGTGTCCGCTAAAATCTCTACGTACCCAGTCACGGTTTGTCGAGCGACTCCGGCATCACGGGCGAGAGCAGCAATATTCAACTGCTGACCGTGCATCAAGCCGGCGACGGGCAAAAAGCGCGCAAATCCCGGCAGGTTGCGCACGAGGGCCTCGGCCTGAATCTCTTCGCGCAGGTAAGTTTGCACGTAGGCCGAAAGCGTTTCTTCGGGAGCTCGGGAGTCCCAGATGAGCGGGATGGTGCCGTGCCGGATCGCACGCTCGACGCGAAAGCTTTCACCCAGCTCCTCCGGCACAAACGGAAACATAGTGACTTGCTTGGCACGGCCTCCGAGAAGATTGGTTCCTCCGTGACGAAGCTTTCTCGCACTCGACCCAGTCAGCGCAAACAGCAGCTTCCTTTCTTCAATCGCACGATGAACTTCGTTTAACAGCGATGGCAACCGCTGAACTTCATCGATAAGAACCCAGCTACCTATAGGAACGGCGCGCAGCTCGGCCGCAAACAATGACGCATCCGCGAGGTAACCTTGGTAGCGAGACTCCTCCAGTAGATCGATCCGATGTGCCTTCGGGAGCGCCGAACGGACCCAGGTGCTCTTGCCGGTGCCGCGCGGCCCGAGGAGGAAGAAGGACCCCTTCGGTCGCGTCAATCGCCGCTCAAACATGTAAAGTACGTTGGCATATAACGGCGTAAAGTGCCAACATGGTGTACATAGTGTCGAGGGCTAAAGCCTGCATAACAGGCTGGAATTATTCGTTATTTTCTGGTCCCAAGGACACTTGAACTGCCTAGGCCGCCACACCCACCCGACGCAGCCGTAAAAGCTGCATCCAGCGCTTGGCGCTCCCCACCAAGATTGCCACCACACCCAGCAGCAAGATCGAAGTCACGGTGCAATTCACGAGGCCCAGCGTGTGCGTGGCCGGAGCGCTCATGAGCGGCAGGTACATCGTGAAGATCGCCTGGATACCTGCGGTGATGGTGGTGGTGCCCACGAACAAGAGCGGGCAGAAAGTGATCAACGCGTAGCTCGGCTTAGAGGCTTCTTTTAGCAACACGGTGGTGCCAACCGCCAAGGCCGTGGACGCCAGCAGCTGATTGGCAATGCCAAACATGGGCCAGATGGTGGAAATCGACCCGGTGAGGATGAAGTAGCTCCAGCCCACCACAATCGCGAGCGACGCGATCACGGAGCCAGGCAGCCAAGAAGAGCGCCCGAAAGGCTCCCAAATGTGCCCTACAAATTCTTGCAGTAGCAAGCGCCCGACGCGCGTTCCGGTATCGATCGTAGTGAGAATAAAGAGCGCCTCAAACATGATCGCGAAGTGATACCAATACGCGATCATCAACTTCATGCCCGGCAAGCTGGAAAACACCCGTGCCATACCCACCGCGAGCGACACGGCACCGCCCGTGCGTGCTGCGATCACTTCTTGGCTCTCTTGTGCTAGAAATGGCAGATCTGTAACGCGGATGCCGAGCCGCAGAAAATCACCGTGGCCTAGTTCGGTGGCGGTCTCATTGGCAGGATCGACGCTGTAATCCAGCTTGGCCAGCGTCCGGTTGGAGAGGTGAAGGAGCTCACTGGCCTTGACGCTTTTGCCAGCTAACGCCGCTACAGGTTCACCTTCCTTCAGTCCCAAATGTCTACGGTCGGCCGGCGAGAGCAAACCCTCGACGGACGCCAGCTGCGCGGCATCTCGCGCCAATCCGTGCCCACCCTCTGAAGCCACCAGCGGGATCAGAGGGTCCGTGTTGATCGCAAAATAGTCGCTCGGGGGCAGCGCCGTGGCCGCCAAGAGCGCTGTCACGCCCACGAGGCCTTCCATCAGCATGGCGCCGTATCCAATCGGGCGACAATCGAGCTCGTTGTTAATCATTTTGGGTGTGGTGCCGCTCGCCACCAACGAATGAAAGCCACTGATGGCGCCACACGCGATAGTGATGAAAACAAACGGAAAGAGCTGGCCCTTCACGATCGGCGTGAAGGATTCTTCACCCACCTGAACCGCTTTGGCCGTCACGCTGTTGAGCATCGGCATCTCAATCACCGGATTCACCAACACGATCCCGATGATTAAGAGCGCAATCGTGCCGATCTTGAGGTAGCTCGAAAGATAATCGCGTGGACACAAAAGCAGCCACACAGGCAGCACACTCGCCGCAAAGCCGTAAGCGGCGATGCAATAGGTGAGCGTCTCCTGTGAGAGCTTGAGATGCACTCCGAGCGGCCCATCCTGAATCGTTTTCCCAAAAACGAGCGCGACCATCAGCAGAAACACACCCACCACGGTCGCCTCGCGGATACCGCGCACCGAGCCTCCACGCACCTTGTAGATATAGAGCCCCATGCCGAGCGCGATCGGAATCGAGAGCCCAATCGTGAACACGCCCCAAGCGGATTCGGCCAGCGCACCCACCACCACTTTGCCCAGCCCGGCCAGCGCGATCACCACGATGAACAAGATCGACACGCCCGTGATCGCACCCAACACCGGCCCCAGCTCTTCACGTGCAATAGCCGCCAGCGAACGCCCACCGCGACGCACGGAAGCCACCAAGATCACGAAATCATGAACGGCTCCGCCAAACACAACGCCAAACAGGATCCATGTGTACCCCGGCAAAAATCCAAACTGCGCCGCCAGCACCGGCCCAATCAGCGGCCCCGCTCCCGTGATCGCGGCAAAATGATGCCCAAAGAGCACCCAGCGATTCGTCGGGTGAAAGTTGTGCCCATCGCGCAGCGCATGAGCAGGCGTCACCCGCGTCGGCGAAAGCGCGAGCACTTTGGCGGCAATGAACGCGGAATAGTAGCGGTAGGCGATTGCTAGAACCGCCAGGGCGGTCAGCATGAACCAGAGGGCATGCATGGGGCCCGGACTATGCCAGGCGGCCCCAGGAGCGTAAAGGCGCCGCGACTGAGCGTTGCAACACCCACGAACTAAGGCGTGATCGTCTCCTTGCCGGCAAACAGCTCCTTCACTTGAGCTTCAGTGAGCGCGCTTCCGTAGATACGAACATCATCGACCATGCCTACGAAGTTGTCCCCATCCTTGGACCCTATCGAAAAGCCCGCCGGACTATTGCAGGGAGAGGCGGCGCGCGTGTTGGCAGGGCCTGGGACACCATTCACGTAGATAGTATTGGTGTTGGCCACGCCGTTTTGGACAACGGCCACATGTTGCCAGACGTTAGCTTGTGCGGCTGAGCCGTTTACGGAGATCCCCCCGCTGGCGACATCCTGCCCGTTCGATGCGAAGTTCCAAAGCCCGTCGGGAGGGAGAAAAATGCCGCAATAGCCTGAACCATTTCCCCCCGCAATGTTGGAGATGATCGCGCTCCATTCGGGATACGGCGGCAGCGCTGTCGGGTTGGCCCAAAGTGAAATCGTGTAGGTGTCATCACTGTTCGGCCAGTTCAACGCATCTGACCGTGGGATCTCAACCGTAGCAGTTCCGTCGAACTTCAAGGCGGCGTTCGAGAAGGAATTCAGAGCAGCCGGCACCATGCTCACCACCAAAGGTTTCACAATCCCGTAAGTTACTATCACGCCTTTCCCCGAAGAATCCGTAACGGCGCCGTTGGTGCTCGCTTCGTCGAACTTCAGCCACAGCTGCAAGCGCGCGCTGTCTGGGAAAATGGCTCCGGCCCCGCCTGTGTTGCCGACTGGTTGCCGACTCCACCCGATGAAGTGTGCCCGCCCACTGAAGTGTGCCCGCCTACTGAAGTGTTCCCGCCTACTGAAGCGTTCCCACCACGAACGAATTTCATGCCCCCGGTTGCTTTGGCGCCGCTAGCTACCGTACCGCCAGAACCTGACGCTGCTTCGCCGCTGACAACACCTCCACCGCAGGCCGGAGCCACCAAGAGCAAACACAGTAGTCGAAACTGATTCATCGCCGAAAGCCTAGGCTAGCGCGGCGCCCGACACCACCTAAGGGGTTTCCCAAATCGAAAGCCGCGAAGGTGGCGGTCTCGATATGCGCCCGCTCGGACGATGGCTCTCGTTTCCACACCGTCTATCTAACTATAGAACGTGCTTCAGGGGGCGGCCCGAGCGACCCCGCAAACCGAGTGCAAGGTAGTAAGCATGCTTACTATCTTCTCGCTCCCCAATACCTCTTCGGCCGCGTCACACTTGGCCCGATCAGCGCCCACTGCTGAGCGCGCGCTTGCGGGTTCCATCGAAACCTCTCAAAAATTTCTCGCTCTTGGCAGCCGAATCCCCCTAGATAAGATCCATCGTGTTCAAAAAAAGCAACGGGTTGAGCGCCAGAATACTGAAGGTGGGTGATTGCTTCTGGTTGCTAGCCACTTCGCTCATTGCAAGTTGCGCTGCTCAGCCTCCAGCCAAGGCACCGTCGCGGCGCGTGGTACCAGTAGTTGCTCCGTCTGCGGCCCGGCGCTCGCCGACCCCGACCCCGACCCCGATCGTGAACGAACCAGGCCGCGCTTGTGGGGAGCTTGGCTGTTTGGCGTTTGCTTCGGCGCCGGCCGCGTTTCAGCGAGTGCTGCTCGAACAACCCCGCGTGCTCGGGTTGGGGGAAGCCCACGCACCAAAGGGTTTGCCCGACGTGCGCTCTTCGACGCGCCGTTTCGCCGAAGAGCTGATGCCGGTACTCAAGGGCCGAGCGACAGATATCGTGATCGAGCTATTGCTCGGCGGCGGTCGCTGCGGCAAAGAAAGAGAATCTGCTGTTGCGGCGCGGCAAGAGCCCGTCACTCAGCACCAAGCCGACAACAACCAAAACGAGTTCGTAACTCTCGGTCACGTGGCTAGGGCGCTCGGCATCCAGCCCCACGCGCTTTTGCCGACGTGCCGAGAATTTCAAGCTGTGCTAGATGCCGGCGAAACCGATATCGCTCGGCTGCTCGAGCTCATCGCCGATACTACCGCTCGCACTGTCGATAAGCTGCTGAGCGCTCCCAACGCAGACACGTCCAAGCTTATATTGGCGTACGGGGGCGCACTTCACAACGACCTCTCCCCGAGCGAGGCGAGCCTGGCATGGAGCTACGGCCCGCGCCTCATGGAGCGTACAGAAGGCCGCTACGTCGCACTGGACGTGATTGTCCCAGAGTTCATCAAAGACACACCGGCGTGGCGGGCGCTGCCTTGGTACGCGCACTACAACGCGGATCGCCTGGGCCACAACGCCATTTTGTTCAACCCTGAGCCGCACTCGTATGTGCTGGTCTTGCCGCTGAGCGCAATTAAAACGCCTGCGCCGAACCTCTCCACACTCCAGCGCTTGCTCACACCGCACGCGGGCGCAAAGTTTGCTGCAAATGCGCGTGAAAAAGGCTGTCCTCGTGATCAGACACTCGGGGAATACCTGGCCATGCTCGTGCAGAATGGCAGCGGCCGCGCCAGCGAAGCGCCGGACGACCTTCATAGGTTAACCGGCGGATGTGCGAACGCGTCTACCAGCAACGAGCGCATGCCGCTCGATCCGCCCGCCGATCCAGCGTACTGGTTTTGCCGAATCGACGCGTACACTTCCGATCCCGAGGGTGATTCGCCCTGGCACTATGAGCTTCGCTTGCGCGTTCGCAAGTCCGACCTAGCTCCAGATTTGGAGACGTTGGCGTGTCCCGGAACGCCGTGAGTACGGGGCAAAAAGCAGCGCCCGCTACGGTGCCCAGCGCTCTCCCACTGTTGTCGCCGTACCCGCGGAGGTGCCGCCCCACAGCACGAATTGTCCGTTGACCCAGGCGCCCACGCCCCAGTCGTGTGCGAGAGCGGACGGCCATGGAGCTATCCCGCTCCAAGCGTTGTTCAAGGGATCGTAGATGCCGCCATCGAGGCGATTGACGCCCGCGTAGCTATGCCCAGCCATGACGGCACTCCGGCCGTCAGCCAAGACAAACGCCCAGCCGGATTGGCGCTGCGGGGCCCAGCGCTCGGAGGGTTGGCCTACCGTAGTCTTGGCGGCCCAGGTGCTACCGCTAAGAAGGTAGCCTGAAGTGATTGCCTGCGCATTGTCGCGGCCACCCCACATCCAGAGGTCGGAACCTTGATGGGTCACGAACGCCCCGTAGCGTGCTCCGGGGAGCGCCTGAAGCGAGAACCAGAGATTCGTAGTGAGCGAGTACACGCGCGCGTCTCCTTGCACATTACTCATAGGATCGAGGCGCCCGCCCACCACGTACAGGTTCGCACCATCCGCGACCCAACCCGCATGCTCGCGCCTGCCGAGAACGTCATTGGCGGTGCTCTGCCAGCTGTTGTTCATCCACTGATAGCGCTCGCCCTTATCGAGTTCTTTCCCGTCTTTATCCCATCCGCCCCCGAAAAATACGTAGTTTCCGGAGGCGAAAACCATGGCTCCCGCGCGCGCGTCATTCGCTTCGGAAATAGTTGTCCACGTATCGTTACCGGGATCGTACGAAGCGCCGTTCTTATAGTCGTCGGCACCCGAGTCGAGTCGACCTCCCCAAACAATCACACGCGAACCCGTCCAAGCAGCGCTCGCGAGGACGCGCGCCGAGGGCGTGCTGGTCGCGACGGAGGTGAGCGTCCACGCGTCCGTTTGTGGATCATAGATGGCGCCGGATCGCAGGTGCGTGCCCGCCTGATCCTTGCCACCCCAGATGAAGAGCTTGCCCCCCATCGTGGCGTAAGCCGCCTTCGAGCGTGCCGCGAATAAAGCGGGAGGCGCCGACATCGTGATCCAGCCCGATGCGCACTTACCCGCCACACAAGCTCGCCCTGTAGCACAAGCGGGAGCGCACACGTTGGGCGCTCCACCACTTCCGCCCGTAGACGCTCCGCCCGTAGACGCTCCGCCTGTATTGTTGACACCGCCTGACGCCGAGCCGCCCGTGGCGCTCGCTCCACCGCTTCCGCCCGCAGTTAGCCCGCCGCCGCTGCTCATGGCTGAGCCGCCCATGGCGACACTGCCGCCGGATGTTGCTCCCCCTGTCAGCATGGCACTCGTACCGCCCACCAAGGCACCGCCAGTCGCCGCGGTTGCGCTACCCCCGCTAGCCGGCCCTACGCCACCCGATGCCATGCCCCCTACGCCGCCCGATGGCATGCCCCCGCCACCTGAAGCATCAGCGCCACCTGAAGCACCCACCGAAGCGGCGAGAACACAGAGCTGTTGCGACGGAGAACACACATACCCGAGGACGCAATCAGCGTTGGTGAGACACGTTTTACCCTCCAGCAGCTCTTGGTCGGAAGCCCGGCTGCAGGCGACCCCGCCCCGTGCAAACCCAAGCCCGATGAGGCCAATAACAAGTGTGAGCGCCCTTGATGTCGAACCTGTGCGATGGTGTTTCAAAATTGTCCTTGAATGCGGCAATGCAATCCAATGCAACCGACAGCTATACTTCCGTTGTCCTTCTCGCGATTGAGATCCGTCCACAGCCAAACCCCTCCACCGAGAGCCAGTGCCCCACCCACGCCCGCCAGGATCCGAGCCGTCGATTGCGAGCTTTGCATGCTGTCAATGTGCTTCTAGGTTGCACATGCCCGTTGTCGCCGTGGGTGAGAAAGATGTTCTCCGGTTTGAGGTCGCGGTGCACGATGCCCTTTTGATGGGCGGTGCCGAGGGCATGCAAGACTGGCAGCAACGTGCGCACTGCCTTGACGGCCGTGAGGCGTCCTCGCTTCGCCAACGTTTGAGAGAGGTCCTCCCCATCGAGCAATTCCATCACAATGTACGGATCCCCGATGCGCGTGACGCCGAAGTCGAACACGCGAACGATGGCGGGATGCCCTAAACGCGCCACCGCGCGCGCTTCCTTCAGCAAGCGCTGTTCGTGATGGATCGACTTTTCTCCGGCGCGCAGGAGCTTGATCGCAACTTCGGAATCCAGGGCCACGTTGAGAGCCAGCCACACGGCACCCATCCCGCCTTCACCCAGCAATTTTATAAGCCGATACTTGTCGCCAACGACTTCGCCGGCACGGTAGGCGTTCGTGAGCGGGATGAGATCGTCGTCATCCAGCGTCGTCGGCCGTTCGGCTAGAGACGCGGGCTCGGAGCGTACGCTTTCCGTTATCTTGCGAAGGTTAGTCAATTCAAAAGCCTCTGCTACTTGTAGCAACGGCTGAGTGGCCTTCCCGTTAACCCCCAAACTGCGTTCCAGATGCCGCCTTTTTCCACGCCGCTCGGCGCCACAGAGGCAAAACCCCTCGGGAGCCGTGGGTAGGTCGGAACCCTAGCTCCGCTCACCCCGTGGGCGGTGACCAGGCGGAAATGGCGGGGGGGCCAGGCGCCTGTCTGCCTGCGCGACCCGGCGTTCTGGCCCGGGAAGGAGCACGCCTTCGGGCCATTGGATTGGAGGCGGCGGATTCGCTGGGCGCGCCAGCAGGTAGCCTTGAACGAAATCTACACCAAGGCTCTGGAGGCATTGCAGTTCAGCGTCGGTCTCGACGCCTTCCGCCACCACTTTCGCACCGAGCTCACGACACAACGCCTGCATATGACGCACCATGGCTTGCTTCTTGGTGGACTTATCGACATCGCGAATCAACGCTAAGTCGAATTTCACCACCGCGGGATCGAGCTCCATCAGGCGCTGAAGATTCGAGTGCCCTGCGCCAAAGTCGTCAATCACCAGCTTGGCGCCCGTTCTTGCGCACACTTCCTTCAAGATGCTGTTGCAGAGCTCAAAATGCGTGAATGCCCCAGTTTCGGTGATCTCCAGGTAAACCGGGTGCGCATGAAATCCCATAGGATCGTCGGCCTGAACCAGCCAACGCTCGCTCAGCTCGTCGGGGTGGATGTTCACGAACAGTGCTACATCCGGGCAAAGGGCGAAGGCTGCGTCCCGAATCAATCGGCCGAGGCGCCCCGTCGCTTGCTCAGCCACCGCGTGTTCAAACAGGACTGGGGGCGAAAGAAATTCAGGCAACGTGCAGCGAACGAGCACTTCGTGGGCAAACAGCGCTCCCGTCCTAGCGTCCACGATCGGTTGAAACACGACTCTAATTTGGTCTGCCGACAACTGTCGCACCGAGGTGCGCCCAACGGGCAGCTGGCCTTCGGCGGTCCAACGTAGGTGTTTCGGGAGCATAGGTGGGTCTCAGGCGTAGGCGCGCCTAAGATCAACGGCCGAGGCTGCCGAATCTTGAGTCCTCCCTTAAACACACCGCTTCCAAGTGGAACGCCCCGGGCTCAAGGAGAACTAGCTTTCCCCCGCCCCAACCCCACGCGCCTCCAAGGCAGCGCGGTATTCCCTCACCGCGCGGGTCATCGGCTTCGTGTCCACGAAACGGAGAAGCTCGTCAAGATCGATGTTTGGCAAAAAGTTGCTGCGAGCGATCGCCGTGTATTGTTCGCCAGAAAGCGCGAACATCTCGATGCGAGCTCGCTTCCAGATCCACACTTCTTGCACACGAAGCTGCCGGTAGACCTCGAGCTTGTCGATATTTCCCGAAGTCCAGATCACCTCGATGGCTAAGTCGCAGCGTTCGGGCTCCGGAACATTCCCGAACACGTAACACTCGTCAGGCTCGACGCCGCGCTGGGCTTCCTTGTTCTCAATCGTCCAAGATCCGTACGGAGTTAAGTCGATGCCGACTTGCATACAGTAAGCTTCGACAAGGCGACCGATCATCGATTTGATGGACTCGTGTGGACGTGACGGGCTCATGAGCTCCAAGACTCCCTCTAGATAGGTTAAGCGTGGCACCGGACGTTCACCGCGCACTTCTAGTAAACGTTGGTAATCGGCCCAGGTGGCGCCTTCAAAGACGACGATATCGTCTGTAACAACGGGAGGCGGTGGAGCTGGCGGTGGTTCGAGAAGGGCTGACTGCGCCATGGGCTCAGTGTAGCGGCGCGGGAGAGGAGTGTGCGGAAAATCACACCCCATGTTCCATCCCGCAATCCGAGTGCAAGGTAGTCAGCATGCTTACTATCTCGTCGCTCCCCAATACCGCTTCCGTCGCGGCAGACATAGATGGACCAGCGAGCGGTGCGCTAAGCGATCGGCAACGAGCAGCTCATGGTTCGTTCGGCCCGGATGCCGACGAAGGCTCATCCAGCCGGAGCAGCTGCAGATTCACGAGAGCCACTCGCTCCGCGGGCGCGGAGCCTTCGATGATGCGGCGAAGCTCATGATAATAGGCAATATGCAGCTCGCGGAGCCTCTCCCAATCGACCTCTGAAACAGTGAACACGTTGTACGAGAAGAGATCGTTCTTGTTCGGCTCGAGCAGCGGTAGGCGTTCGTGCCCCACCGCGGCCCAATGCGACTTTAGCAGGCGCCCCGCTTTCGGATCCCGCCGCGTGTCGATCGTGGAAATCTCGCGAGCTACCCATCGGCCATTGCGCTTAGCGATCAACTTCGAAGCCGCCAATGCTCGCAAGCAGCGTTCCTCCTCAGCGGATGAGATTTGCAGACGCTGCGCAATGAAACCGGGCTCATGCCGCTTGAGTGCCCGATAACTCTCCAGCTCCAGAACGCGAAGCACAGCGTGACTCCAGGGCAACCCATAAGCCACCGTGCGCTGCGCCTCGAGCACTGCCCACGCCGCTTCAGCTCCCGGCAACTGCTGAACGTCCACCAAGAGCCCCAGAAAATCCAAGACTCGCAATGAGGCGGCATCAATGAAACGCAGGAAGTCCGGCAAGCGCGGCTCCGCCTGCCCCAAGAGCCAACGCCCAACGCTGACTCGGCCTCGGCCCATACTGCGTGAGAGCTCGAGAATGCTGCGCCCCTCCTGCAA